>NZ_JBNFXP010000002.1:0-298576 GCF_052877535.1 Vibrio sp. PNB23_22_6
TCGCTGCCGCTCGACTTGCATGTGTTAGGCCTGCCGCCAGCGTTCAATCTGAGCCATGATCAAACTCTTCAATTTAAGATTTTGTTCGGCTCAATGAATACTGACTTCAAAACTACTAATGTAATTTTAAAGCTATTATCGTTCCAACAGAACGATAATGAATTGACTGTGCCAAGTCTTGCGACTTGATTGGTCACTCAGTTCATTGAAACCTAATTTGATACCAAGGTATCTAATTGGATTATCATCAACGAGTGCCCACACAGATTGATAGGTCTATATTGTTAAAGAGCTTGCTTCGTAAGCTTTGCTAACGAAGCGGAGGCATATTCTAAGGAATTAATTCTTAGTGTCAAACACTTTTTAAAATTAATTTTTAGAAGCTTTTCTTTCGCCTCATTGCCAACTGCTTTCGCGTTTCCGCTTTGCCCTGACAACGGAGGCGCATTATAAGGAGATGATTTTTCTTGGCAACCCTTTTTTAGAAAAAAACTTAAAAAAAAGCGTCGAGTGATGAAATCTCACTCAAACGCTTATTTTTAGCACTCAAATGTTAGCATTAGGTAGCAAATCGGCAATCAATATGTGTCTAACCAAGACTCTTCAAAGCTGTTTATATCAAGATCCAGTGATTGCGACGCTTCGATTTGCTCAATTGCCTCTAATTCTTTATTCACACTGCTCATCGTTAATGTGTTGTTGTCTAGCTCAAACACCTGGCTTTGGGTCGTATAGTAGAATTTCAGTATCGTCAGCGCTTTTATGTCGTACTCAGCAGAAGCGGCTTTAATGCTTTTCAGTTTGCGAAAGATCTTGTTGTGCAGCTGCTTGAGTTTCCAGACATACAACACTTCTTCCATATAAGGGCGTGTTTTGAATTGGTTCAACAAAGACAGTGAAGTGGCTAAGGCGAGCACAACACCAATTAAGTTCCAATGAAAGTTCCCCGTCGACTGTTCAGGTACTACATCTGTATTACCAAACAAGACGATTAATAGCGTACTAAAAGCAAGAGAAGAGATAGCAAGCAAGGCAATAAAGCCACCAATCACCAGGTTAACCTTCTTTCTATAGACTTGTTTATTTATTTTTTTGATTTCCATATACCGCTCCTAACAGGTTGCCTCTATTCTAACTAGCATACTCCGTACGGCAATCGAAGCTTTGTAAGTAAGTTCACATTTGCTATTAAACTCGCATCCCTTCCCTGCTTGGGTATATACTTCCGCGCATTCACTCTTCCTATATAGAGGCTAAATTCATGCGCTCTTTTGTTTTACGAGCTCGCGCGGCACCAACCACCAGCAAAGCACTGTTAGAAGGTGTTGGTAATGAAGCGCATACAGAGATACTTGCTCATACCATGATGAACACCATGTTCGTTGCTCAATCTCATCGCGAAGATGTGGTTGTGTACTTGGTTCTAGAGAGCACCAAGGATTTTTCACGTACTATTACGATTCGCTCAAACGACATCACTAACATCGGCGGCTTTCATGAGTCAACGTTGATAGCAGCGGTCGCTCGTGCTTTAGATGCGTCTGTGGGTATGGGCAAAGAGCAGCTTCGTGAAGTAGAGCCTGGTATTACCGTTCGTACGGTAAGCTTCGAACGTCTGGTTCAAGAACTGGCAGAAGACCACCAGCTATATATGTTGGACAAAAAAGGCGAATTTGTCCGTGACGCAGAAATCGGGACAAACCCATGTTTCTTGCTAACTGACCATATTCCGATGCCGAAGAAGTCCTTTAACAGCTTAAAGCGCCTTGGCACAGGAAAGATCAGCTTAGGTCCTAAGATGCTTTTCGCTTCTCAGTGTGTGGTATTGATCCACAATGAATTGGACATCCGCGAATTTTAATTCTCGCGAGTTAATCATTCGATAAAAAAAAGAGGACTCCATTGAGTCCTCTTTTTGTTTCTATAGGAATGCTAGGTTTACTTACCACCGATACTCAAACGTGCAAAGCGTACGTCTGGCGAGAAGAAAGTACGACTATCGTTAATAAGCTGAGTATCACCTACTGCCTCAATCTCTTGCAGCATCTTGTAGAAGTTACCCGCGACCGTGATGCCACGCACTGGTTGAACGCGCTTTCCATCACGACACAAGAAGCCACTAGCACCAAATGAGAAATCACCACTCACTGCATCCGCGCCAGAGTGAACACCTTGAAGTTCGACGAGCTCTAAGTACTCACCCGCTTTTACTTCTGACGCACAGCTGTCACCTGTCGCAATCACTTTGTGATTTGCGGATACGTCTAGGCTCGATTTTGCCCCGCGAGCAGCACTTGCCGTCGAGACTGCACCCAAGTAACTTGCTGTTTGACTGTTGTGTAGCAAGGTTTTCAATTCACCATTGGCAATCATGACATTATCTTGAGTAGCAAAGCCTTCACTATCAAAACCCGCAATGGCCATACCATTTGGCATATAAGCCGCGTCGGTAAAGGTAATCAACTCACTCGCAACACGTTGACCAAGCTTATCACCCAGCGGCGTGATGCCTTTCATTGCACTGACACCAGAGAAAGCACTACCGAATGCGCCAAACAAACTTGCTAGCGCATTGATGTGGAAGATAGCTGGATAGTTACCCGTCGCAACTGGCTCGCCTTCGAGAAGATCACGAGCAAGGTTGTAACCGCCTTCGATACAGTAAGCTGGGTTCAACTCATCAAAACGACGTCCAAGTGACATTTGCCCCGCCATCGACTGTTTGCCGTCTTTTTCAAACAAGGTATACGCATAACAAGTAAACGATCGTTCGAAATGTTGACACAACGTGCCTTGAGTATTGGCGATAATCAGTTGAGTCTCGCCATCGCTATAGCCATTGTAAGGTGAGCTAGAAGCGTGAGGTAGAGCCACGACGCCTTGCTCAAGCGCGAGAGAAAGTTCGATTTTTTCGTCAACTGAAGTCGCATCTTCTTGCGCAATCTCAGTTACATCGGTCGTGATTTGGCTATTCACGCAGCTAATGGTCTGATGTTCATCTTGCTTAGAAAAGCGAGCGCTTTGCAGTGCATTGGTCAGCATCAAATCTAAGCTTGGTTGCTCTAGTGATTCAGAGTAGCTTGTTGCAACGCGCGCATTTTTCACAACACGAACACCCAGAACTTGGCTTGAGCTTACTTTGTACTCATCCAACTGTCCTTGGTTCGCTTTCAGAGAAAAGCTGCTGTTGCGGTTTACAATCACGTCAGCTTCTGCACCTTGACGCTTTGCTTCTGATAGGACGTAATCAACCGCATTAAGAAGTTGTTGTTCTTGGCTCATTAGTTACCGCCTCCTACCAGAATATTATCTACTTTCAATGTTGGTTGACCGACTGTGGTTGGCACTGAGCCACTTA
This sequence comes from Vibrio sp. PNB23_22_6, assembly GCF_052877535.1. Taxonomy (NCBI): domain Bacteria; kingdom Pseudomonadati; phylum Pseudomonadota; class Gammaproteobacteria; order Vibrionales; family Vibrionaceae; genus Vibrio; species Vibrio sp. PNB23_22_6. The sequence goes on from NZ_JBNFXP010000002.1 coordinate 3,359, forward strand.
CTGAACCACACATGCCCGGAGCAAGCGCCATGTCTTTGCCGACCATGCTGATTTCTTTTAACACTTTTGGCCCCGTGCTGATAAGCGTTGCTGTTTTCAGAGGTTTGGTGATTTTGCCATTTTCAATGAGATAAGCTTCACGAACGGCAAAGTTGAACTCCCCCGTGCCCGGCTGAACCGAGCCGCCGCCCATCTTCTTCGCATAGATACCACGTTCGATACCTGCCAGCATGTCATCAAGTGAATGCTCGCCTTGTTCAATAAAGGTGTTACGCATACGCGAAGTCGGTGCGAACTTGTAGTTTTGACGACGACCAGAACCTGTAGGCTCGTAACCTGTCTTCATGCCACCCATTTTGTCAACCATAAAGCTCGTTAGCTTACCGTCTTTGATCAACTGAGTACGCTGAGTCGGCATGCCTTCATCATCAATATGAATCGAGCCCCATTCGTTGGTCATGGTACCATCATCAACTGCATTCACGGCAGTGTGAGCTATCATTTCGCCCATCTTGTCGTGGAATACGGATGCTTTTTTAGCAACTGAAGTGGTTTCTAGCAAATGACCACACGCTTCGTGGAAGATAACGCCGCCAAAGCCGTTACCAATCACCACTGGCATTTCACCCGATGGGCACGCATCCGCGCCAAGTTTCACCAACGCTTGTTGCGCAATAGTTTGACCGAGTTCTTTCGCATCAAGTTGTTCACTGAACTCCCAACCAGCAAGTGCACCTGGCCCTTCCATACCAGAAGATTGCTCATTACCTTTTTGAGCGACGGTATTACCAACAACACGAATGTAATGGCGAGTATCGTCAACGTGTAGACCTTCTGAGTTGAAGATAGACACTTGTTGTTCGCGCTGAAGCACACTACCAATGAACTGGCTAATGTGTTCACTCTCTGCACGTGCTGCTTGGTCAACTTGCAATAGGAAAGCGATTTTAGAATCTAGGTTAGCGTCTTTGCCAAGTGGCATACGACAACCATGTTGAATTGGGTAGCGGTTCAGATTGAGAGAACCTGTTGAAACGATTTGCTCACGCTTGTCTTTTGCAGCAAGCAGTGAGGTTACGCGTTTCAGTTCGGCTTCATCGGTGCTGTTGGTGTAACCGTAAAGCACTTTATGACCGAAGAAGAGACGAATACCGATACCAAAATCAATACCCGAGTTAACCTTATCCACTTCACCAGATGCGATCTGGACCGTGTTGGTTTGATGGTGTTCAACGAATAACTCAGCGAAATCAGCCCCTAAAAACAGAGCGTGATCTATCACCGCTTTCGCCGTTACAGAATTAAGCATGAGATCTCCTTGCTCGTTGATCGTTCTCGCCTTCCTTGTCTTTGAGTTAGGTTCTATCTAGTCGCTTCATAAGATAACTCAAAGACATATTGGCAACGCGTTAAATATTAACACTTTTTTAACCTTGTTTTATGCTAATCCTTGTTAAATTAAAGAACGGTTCGTTACGTAATATGTCGATATCTCGATATTAGATGGTGTCTTTTGCTGCGACTTTCAATGCAGCACGTCATTTGCTCTGATGTCTATCCTCTATTACCTCTGCCACATCTCATATTTAATCGATAGATCCTCATAACAGGAAAAAGCACGTGCAGCTTCACTGGGGGAACTGCTATGCTCTTTGCGAAATAGTCGGGGAGCCAATGCAGTTCATGCGTTGGCTGAGATCGAAATTCGAGACCCGTTGAACCTGATTCAGTTAGCACTGACGTAGGGAACTATCATCACTTTGCCACTAGCTGATCTTGAACTCCATCAGTTCAGCTAGCCTCAACGGATCCGATCAACAATCTTCCTTTGCGATGGCCAAGTCTGTTCCTATATGTCTTGTAATAGGAGCAACCATGGCGCAGCAGTCAAGACAAGAAAAACCATCAACACTGCCACAAGCAACATCTTCATCCAACACACCGATTGTGTTGACGATTGCAGGTTCTGATAGCGGTGGAGGCGCAGGCATTCAAGCCGACATCAAAGCCTTGTCCGCAACCGGCAGTTTTGCTTGCTCAGTGATCACGGCGATTACTTCGCAAAATACCCAAGGCGTTTCTGCCATTTTCCCTATTCCTCTCGACCATGTAGAAAGCCAACTCGACGCAGTATTTACCGATCTCAACATTGTCGCCGTCAAAGTCGGCATGCTGACAGATTCCAACATCATTAAAGCCGTTGCCAACAAGATTAAGCAATACCGCCCTAAACACCTTGTGGTTGACCCTGTAATGGTGGCCACCAGCGGCGATTTACTCCTTGAACTGTCGGCGATCAACACATTAAAAGAAGTGCTGATTCCGCTAGCAGACATCATTACCCCTAACCTACCTGAAGGTGCAGCATTGACGGGCAAGCCGGTGCCTCAATCAGAGTCTGAAATGAACGATATGATTTCTGATTTACGTGCACTAGGTGCAAAAGCAGTGCTGTTAAAAGGCGGCCACTTAGAGAAAGACGAAAACAGCAACGATCTGTTGATCATGCCAGACAGTTCTGAATTGATTAGCGCCAAGCGCTTCTCAACCCAAAACACCCATGGCACAGGCTGTACCCTGTCTTCAGCTATCGCGTCTTACCTTGGTCAAGGCAACAATCTGCACAAATCCGTTCATCTGGGTAAGCAGTATATAAGCCAAGCCATCGCGCACGCAGATGAGCTTGAAGTCGGTAAAGGTCATGGTCCTGTGAACCACTTTTTTGCAGATTACACGCATGTGCGCTAATGCACTTTGGTGGTATTAACGAAAGTAACATTCCGCAGCTTGGCGCAACTGGCGTTCACGGCTTGGCTTTGGTTTCGGCCATTTGCCATGCGGAAGATCCAAAAGCCGCATCGGAGTACCTACTGCGTTTGATGAACTAGCTTACTTGTCCTTTAAACACAAAGCGCTTATGGATGAGCGCATTTGCATTTCAACACTTTCTAATACCGCGCTTCATCAATGAACGACATCGATGTCACTTTCACATTCGAATTGACACAGCGTTGATAAGTTTTTCACATCGATTGTCGTAAGATAGCTGCCTAATTTCGACTGCTGTATGACTTTTGATGAAAACTAAAAAATACGGTTTGATGATGCTCGCCTTGTTCATTCTTGGCATCATCCCGCTTTCGCTGTTTGCCTCGTATCACGATCTTACTTCTCACGTTTCTGATGGCACTGGCATTCTCTTTACTCTGCTGACGGATTCTGCGGGCAGCAAAGGCTTTTTGATTACCTTAACGCTGTTGGTGTTGTCCCTTTATCGCTTCAAACCAACCCAGTCTGACTGGATGCAAAAACTGTCTATGCTGGGATTGTTACTGGTGATTGGTTTTGCCAGCAAAACAGGCTTAAAGCTGATGACAGAAAGCCCACGTCCCTACACCGAATTGCTTGCCGCAGAGCAATTGATTGAGCGCCCAGAAGCGTTTTATCAACTAGCAACCCCACAGCAAGCGAATGTTATAGGACAGATTTCTGAGAAAGTCAGCGAATGGCGCACTCGTCACTGGCAAGGCGAAAAGGATTACTCTTTCCCATCTGGCCATACGATTTTCGTTTCTATCTGCTTAGCTTTCTTTGGTGGGTTACTTTTGCAGCATAAGTGCTATTTCTCTGCTGTAACTTTGTGGGTGTGGGCAATGGGCGTGGCTTACAGCCGTTTATGGCTCGGCATGCACAGAATTGAGGATTTGATTGGTTCGGTGGTGTTCGTTACGGTAGTGTTCAGTTTGATCCCAGCGTTTCAAATTACCAAAAAACTGCCTTTTATTTCTTTAACAGCAAAATAAAGCTCAGCAAGTCCAGATAAAAAGAAGCTAGCCTTCTATCACGCCATTGCCGAGCAACTTGGTGTTCCTGTCAATCAACTCACGATGGTGGGAGACCTTCCCAAAAAAGACATTTACCCCGCATTGGAAGCCGGATTAAACGTCATTTGGTTCAATCCTCGAGAATTATTGATTAAGCATTCAACAATGGCACGTTATTACGAATCAAACCACGACGCACATTGGTACACATTTTTCCAAAACGACGCAGCTCATCAAACTGAGGCGTAATACCGCGCTCCATTGCCGACTCCCAATAACTCAGTTCAGAATCGACCATTTCTAACAATTTTTTCGGACAACCAATACACTTACCTTCAGGCCCACAAACAAACGTTTCTGGTTCGTAGATCGGCAGTTCTGCTTTCACTTGTGTAATGATATCGCGCATTGCGGTCATTCGATCTGGCTTAGCGGTCATAACTCTGCTCCCAATACAACTAAGGAGCAGGATTGTACTCTCTGGCACGGAAATATCCCCGCCTAATTTAGATAATTTTTACTTTTTCTTTTACGCACGCTAGCGAACATCACCACCGCCAACATGAACACAAAATTAACATTATAAATCAACGTGTTAATTAAGTAATAAAATTTAAAATCACTCTCATAACGCTCTCGGCAAGATTGGCGAAGATCACACTCGCTTAGGTATCACTTCGATAAGATTCATTATGCGTGGCGCAAACAAAACCACATCAGTGCCACATTCACAAACCACTTGAAACTTATCACTATGATATTAAGACGTATTGTTATCTCAACTTAAAGCGCGTCTCCAATGTGTTGCAAAAATAAAGAGCTCTTCCCCATCATTAGGCGCAAAGAGATATATACTTATACCCAAGTAACCTCTCGATACTCGGTTACTTGGGTATAGACAGAGAACGGTACAGGAGGGAATCTTATGGAACTGCGCAATAAAGCGGGTGATACTGCGAAAATTGCAGATAATCTAACCCTTAAAGAAATCACTGAAATGGGTTACACCGTTGATCTTTGTGATGAAGCATTCGATCCAAACGAACATTGGAAAGCAGAAGGCCAAACTCAAGAGAGAGGCGAATACCCAGAAGAGTAATGAAACACCATTTCTGCCGAGTGAGTGATCGCTCGGCCTCATCCCTCAACACGTAGCATTGCTTCTTTTACCTCGTCATTCGTTATCTATACCTATACCTTCCGACGACAATTGCAAAATAACATTTTATCCACATTCAGCCATTCCTTTCCCCTACTTGTGCATGCCATAATCGACGACGATAAAAACCTCAATAAAGCAAACATTTGAAGGATCAAAATGACAGCAACGGAATACCTAAACGACCTCAACCAACGTTACCTCGCTATCCATCGCACCAAAGAAGACTTCTTTTGGGAAACGTACATGGGCATCAGCGACGACCACGATGGCTCGACAAAAGCACAAACAACTTGGACGAATTTTTTAAGCAACGCCGAACAAATCTCAGCCATCAAAGCACAACTTGAAGCGGCTGAAGCGATCGCTGATCCACAAGAGAAACAACAAACGCAAATTGGTCTGCAAGGCTGGTTAGCCACGTTTGAATCACACGCTATTGAAGGCGAGCAAGCTCAAGCGCAAAAAAATGCTCTGATTGCATTTGAAGCCGAGTTGTTCGAGAAAAAGCAAAACCACGTCCTGATGTTTACCAATGAAAACGGCGAGCAGATAGAAGGATCTTTGCCGGTATTGTCTTCGACGATTCGCGCCAACAATCACGAAGAAGTGCGTCAATCAGCACACCAAACGCTGCTCGATCTTGAGCAATGGTTGCTACAAAACGGCTTTATTGAGCTGATCAAACTGCGTAACCAATTTGCGCGTTCTTTAGGTTACGAAACCTTCTTTGATTACTCAGTGAAGAAAACAGAGAAGATGAGCTCAGAGCAACTGTTCAACATCTTGGATGACTTTGAACAACGCACGCGCGAAGCACATCTAAGCAGCTTAACAAACCTTGCTGAGCAAAAAGGTCAAAGCGCACTGACTGGCTACAACTTTGTGTACTCGTTCGCGGGTGACGTCATGCGTGACCTAGATCCGTACGTACCGTTCTCAAAATCGCTGCGTCGCTGGGTGGAGTCGTTCGGTCGTCTTAACATCGAATATTCAGGCGCAGAACTGACGCTAGACCTGCTTGATCGCAAAGGCAAATACCCGAACGGTTTCTGCCATGGACCTATCCCATCGTTCTACAACCAAGGCGAGTGGGTTGCAGCGCAAGTGAACTTCACCAGTAATGCTAAGCCAGACCAAGTTGGCAGCGGCTACGATGGCATCAACACCTTGTTCCACGAAGGTGGTCACGCTGCGCACTTCTCTAACGTGAAGATGAACGCGCCGTGTTTCTCTCAAGAGTTCGCCCCGACGTCCATGGCATACGCAGAAACACAATCCATGTTCTGTGACAGCCTGTTGACCGATGCCGATTGGCTAAAACAATACGCGTTGGACGCAGAAGGTAATCCAGTACCGGATGAGATCATCCAAGCGATGATCAACAGCCGTCAGCCATTCAAAGCGTACGAAGAGCGCAGCATTCTAGTTGTGCCGTATTTTGAACGTGCGCTTTACCAATTAAGCGATGAAGAACTGACGCCAGAGCGCATCACTAAACTGGCGCGCGATTGTGAAAAGCAGATCCTTGGTTTGGAATGCAGCCCACGCCCATTGATGGCCATTCCACACCTTCTGTCTGATGAAGCAGCGTGTGCCTACCACGGTTACTTGCTAGCACACATGGCGGTTTACCAGACTCGAGCTTACTTCCTCGACAAGTTTGGCTACCTGACTGACAACCCAGAGATTGGTCCGCTACTGGCGAAACATTACTGGCATGCAGGTAACCACCTATCGCACAACGAGACTATCGTTAGTCTCACGGGTGAAGGCTTTAACGCTAAGTATCTGGCAGATGTGTGTAACCTATCCCCAGAACAAGCATGGGAAGTGCAGCAGAAGAAGATTGCCTCGCTGCAAACTCGTGAACGTGCCCCAGTGGCGTCTTTAAATGCCAGCATTAAAGTGGTGGATGGCAGCAAAGAGCTTGCAAGCAATGCAGTCTCAGACGAGCAGATGTGCGAGCAGTTTGAGCGCTACATCCAAGAGACGTACGGTCGATAAGCGAAACCAAGAGCTAGGGGTATACCCAAGTAGAATTGGTAAAAGCCGAACTCCTTAAACTGATTGATGTCACTCGTGCCGAAGAAGGTTGTATCAACTACGACCTTCACCAAGATAACGAAAACCCAGCGCATTTCACTTTCTACGAAAACTGGGAATCACGCGAACTATGGCAACAACACATGGGTAACGAGCACCTAGTGGAATACATGAAAGCCACTGAGGGTGCTGTGGATGTCTTTACTCTGAATGAAATGTCGTACATCGGTTAAACCACAGCACAGCACAGCACACATTAAAAGCCAGCAACGGTTACCCTACTGGCTTTTTTCTCTTTTACTCCATGCATCTTCGACTCAGATATAACATAAATTTATCATAATAAGAATAATTGATAATTTCATGTAACTCACACCACCCCATATACTCTCTCCATCGAAACGAATTCCCAATCATCATCAGCGTTTGGAGCACAGTTATGAAAATGAATCACGTAGGTATCATGGTCGGTGAAATGGACAAAGCCGTTGAGTTTTACACTAAAGCTCTGGGTCTAAAAATCGTCATGAACAACACAAAAGTAATTGAAGAGCGCGAAACGGCAATCGGTCGTATGTGTATCGCGGTATTCGGTGAAGGTTTTAAAGGCTTCAACATCGCACACCTTGTGACGACAGATGGTATCGGCGTTGAACTGTTTGAAATGAAAGCGCGTCAGGAACGTCACGAAGTGGATTTCTCTCGCCTCGGCATCTTCCACTTCTGTCTGCAAACAGACGACTTCGAAGGTGCGATCAAACGCACAGAAGAATTTGGTGGTAAAGTACGTATGGATATCATGCGCTACCACCCAGAAGACGATAGCAAACCGGCGCAGATGGTTTACCTGGAAGACCCGTTTGGTAACCTATTCGAACTTTACTCGCATACTTACGAAGAAACTTACGCATCTGATTACGAATAATTCAACACGTAAGAGACAGAAAGGATTGGCATTGTGCCAATCCTTTTTTAGTTTGAATCACGCAGGTTAATCGCTACCCCATTGATTGAAAAGCAGATTCACCGCCACTTACGACTCAACAAAACTTGGCTGAGGTGATGTCATCCAATAAGCTATCAAGCTGGTAAACCACCTCATAGCTGGCTTTCTCCATGGCTTTGATGGCGTTGTTCATCGAATGAGTGTCCGCATTTTTGCCATACTTAAGTGCGTTAATTCCATGCTCGTGCACTAACTTATGTGGCTCTTCTAGCAGAGCAAAACTACGCCGTTCTTTATATTGCGTACCCGCACCTTTGTAGTCGCTTGGATATATACTCTTCTCAAGGAAGAACAAAGGACAGAATCCGATGGCAAATCACAGCAACCCAATTGAAATTAGAGCGATCGACCACGTGGTGCTGAGAACCTGTAAACTGAACGACATGCTACGCTTCTATCGAGATATATTGGGCTGCCACATTGAACGTGAATTACCCGACCTAGGGCTCACCCAGTTACGAGCAGGCTCTGCCATTATTGATTTGGTGACCGTCAACGGTGAACTAGGCAGGCTAGGAGGAAAACCGCCAAGCCAAGACGGGCGCAATCTGGATCACTTCTGCCTACAAATTGGAGTTTATGAAGAAGCAGCTCTTCTCGACTATCTGCACCAGCACAATGTAAATGTTGCAGAATTTTCTGAACGTTATGGCGCGCAAGGCTTTGGGCGCTCAGTGTATATTGAAGATCCTGAGGGCAATGTGGTGGAGCTCAAAGCTCAAAAATAAAATGTGCTTCTAGATGATCTATCGTATGGCAACTTGCGTTTGTAAGCTCTAGAATCAACCACAACATCATTCTCAATAATGGCAAAAATGAACACTATCTTTCTGGTTAATGGTGACATCACTGAGGCGAAAGTAGACGCTATCGTCAATGCCGCGAATACTCGCATGCTTGGTGGCGGTGGCGTGGACGGTGCAATTCATCGCGCCGCAGGGCCAGAGCTTTTACGGGCTTGCTACGCGATTGAAGAAGTGAATGGCACACGCTGCCCTTGGGGGGATGCACGAATGACCACTGCAGGTAACTTGAATGCTCGCTTTGTTATTCATGCTGTTGGGCCTATCTACGATAAATTTGCCGACCCTCGTGCAGTATTAGAATCTGCCTACCAACGTGCTTTGGACTTAGCGTTAGACAATGGTTGCCAGAGCCTTGCCTTGCCCGCCATCTCATGCGGTGCGTTTGGTTACCCCCCTCATGAAGCCGCAGAGGTCGCATTGGCAGTTTGCCAACGTGAGGAATACCAAAATCTGTCAATGCACTTCTATCTGTTCGGCGAAGATATGTTGGCAATTTGGCAACAAGTCCTGGATAACACCGCACAATAGAAACAAAAATATCGAACAATTTTCACCGTTCGGTTTGATCTTATTGTGCCTAAACAAAAACAGTTAAGCAGTTGCATATACAAGGGGGCAGCCATCTCCACGCCTAATCATTAACGTCTTTAGGGTGAGTGAGCGTTACTTACCCACGAAGCCGTTGTACAACATGTATGGATGTGCAGCACTCCATGAGAAATGATTAGCACCTTGTACCGCCCCCGTCTCAGGATTGTAGTTTTCCTGAATTGGCGTTGTTTCATCAGACATGCAGCGGTTGATGTACTCTTTCGTATCCGCCGCTTTTTCTGCGAAGGCTACCGCTTCTTCCGTTTTACAACTGCGGTAAATCCAGATGATCAATTCCATACTCAACGGCACTTCGACTAAGTCTTAAAAAGTCCACAATAAAGTCGAAACGCTGAAGCACGTGAATATCTATTTTTTCTTGATCTGCGCGCAATCTAGCATACAGAAATCTTACTAATTTAATGGAAATCAATTTTCACCAGAAGCTATATTTACACTATCGATATTGTGCGTAAACATCATCGTGAACATGAAATGATTGCAAACACACCATCATTTGAGCAACATGACATTAGCATTTCACCCTAATATTACTGCTTATAAAGATCATTCTAGCTTCCTATTTGGCTCCAACCTAAGACAGGGACTAGGACAAATATAAATACAATGCGCCTCTACGTGTTCCCAATGACTGGGTCATGTAGAGGCGCTTTGTCCGGTGTTATGGCGTTTATTGGCAACACGTCACACGTATTAAGATGCTGTTTGGGTCTACCCCACCTTTTGCAGCAGATCGGAACAGATTCTCTGCTGCTCACGAGTAAAAAAAGCATTCATCCAATGCAAAAAGAGCATCGAATCGTTCGGCTTCTTCAACTGAACAAACGCATCGTCGTACTGATGTTGAGAAAGTAGGTGCTGACGTTTCCTGACCAGTTTCTCAGTAAACTCTGGACTAAACTCAGGATGACCTTGCACGGTTAAAATATGATTGTCTTTCACCAGCATAAAGTTTGGGCAAAAATCATTACCCGCAATAACACGCATCCCTTTAGGTACTATCACCACCTGATCTTGGTGACTCACCAGCATGCGCGCACTATCAACGGCAAGATTCATCCATTTCTTTAGGGCCACTACTTTCACTTCGTAACAACCTAACCCCCAACCTTTGTGAGACTTTTCAACCATCCCACCCAAAGCTCTAGCAATGAGTTGGTGACCAAAACAAATTCCGACCAATGGTTTTCTTCTGGCTTCACAACTTCGAATCCAGTCAGCTAGCGCGAGAATCCATGGCAAATCATCATAAGCGTTATGTACGCTGCCAGTAATAATAAAACCATGGCACTCATCCAAACGAGGTAACTCACCTTTCAGCGCATCATAGTTTTGAAATGTTATTGCAGCATTCACACCAGCAAAGGCGCGTTCTATCATATCGGCATACTGACCATGGCCATCCAATAAAGTCGGGTCGACATACCCACACGTGATTATTCCAATTCTCATCGTTCACCTATTTCATCGTTGGCATCACAAATTCACTCTCCCTTTGTCCTTTTGGCCAGCGAGCAGTAACGGTCTTCATACGAGTATAGAAACGCACACCATCATTGCCATGAACATTGAGAGGTCCAAATACAGAGCGCTTCCAACCACCAAAGCTATGGAAAGCCATTGGAACCGGAATTGGCACATTCACACCCACCATGCCAATTTCGACTTTGTCAGTGAAGTCTCGCGCGGTATCTCCATCTCGAGTAAAGATGGCGGTCCCATTACCAAACTCATGTTCATTAATAAGTTTAAGCGCATGCTGATAGTCTTTCGCTCTTACCACAGACAGAACCGGACCAAAGATCTCTTCCTGATAGATTGTCATCTCTGGTGTCACGTTATCAAACAGGGTGCCACCAACAAAGTAACCAGGTTCGCTGGTTTCACAGCCTCGCCCGTCGACCACTAGTGTTGCGCCCTGATCAACCCCTGATTGAATGTAGTCACGCACTTTATTCCTATGTGGTTCACTAATCAGTGGTCCCATTTCATTTTCCGGTGATACGCCAAGCCCAGGGCCGACACGCAGTTCCTGCACTTTATGTTTCAATGTTTCCACCAGCTTGTCAGCGGTTTCATCACCGACGGCGACGGCAACCGAAATCGCCATACAACGTTCCCCTGCAGCGCCGTAAGCCGCGCCCATGATCGCATTAGCTGCACCATCTAGGTCGGCATCTGGCATCACCACCAAGTGATTTTTTGCTCCGCCAAGTGCTTGAACTCGTTTACCGTTTGCACTGCCTTTGCTATAAATCGCTTCTGCAATCGGTGTCGAGCCGACAAAGCTCACGGCAGCGACATCTGGCGCATCAAGTAATGCATCCACCACTTCTTTATCACCTTGGATGACATTAAATACCCCATCAGGCAATCCAGCTTCTTGCAGCAATTGTGCGAGCTTAAGAGACACGCTTGGATCTTTCTCTGAAGGTTTAAGAATAAAGCTGTTACCACAAGCTAAAGAGACAGGGATCATCCACAATGGAACCATCACCGGGAAGTTAAACGGCGTAATACCAACACAAACGCCAACTGGCTGCATCATTGAGTAGCTATCAACTTCACGTCCAACGTTGAGTGAATGCTCACCCTTTAAAAGGTGTGGAATACCACAGGCGAATTCGACCACTTCTAAGCCGCGTGTCAGCTCTCCCATCGCATCGCTATGAACCTTGCCATGCTCGGTTGAGATCAAGGTCGCTAGTTCATCCGCATGCTCTTCTAATAACGTCTTAAAACGAAACATCACTCGTGCACGTTGAAGTGGCGGTCTCGCTTGCCATTTTGCTTGCGCTTGTTTGGCAACTTGCACAACGGACAGCGCTTCACTCGCAGAAGAGAGCTGAACCTGGCCTCGAAGTTCACCATTTGCCGGATTAAACAAATCTGCGGTTCTTTGGCTGGTGCTTTTTTCCACTTGCCCATTAATAAAATTTGATACCAAAATCGACATTTCACTGTTCCTTGTTCTTTGTATTTATCCTGATCGTTCGTACTATATTTGGTGACTAACTCTCGTTAGCGGCTGGCGCGGTTTCGGTTATTACTCTTGGTAAGAAATCGTGCTTAAAACATCTGCAATTAAGTTAAACAAATCATCAATTTGTTGCTTCTCGATAATCAGTGGTGGAGACAATGCAATAATGTCACCCGTCACTCGAATCAAGGCGCCTTTCTCAAAACATTGCGTAAACACTTGGAAAGCACGCGAGCCCGGTTTATCCGCAATACCTTCTAATTCAATCGCAGCAACCAGACCGTAGTTGCGTAAATCTTTTACGTGAGGCAAGCCTTTTAGGCTGTGAAGGGCTTGTTCCCAATATCCAGCAAGCTCTGCCGCTCTGGTGTACAGGTTTTCATTACGATAGATATCGAGCGTCGCTAAACCCGCAGCGGCCGCCACTGGATGACCCGAATAGGTATATCCATGGAACAGCTCAATCGCTTGACTTTCCGGCGCAACCATCGCTTGATAGATCTCATCACTCACAAATACCGCGCCCATTGGGATCGCACCATTGGTCAACCCCTTCGCACTGGTGATCATGTCAGGTTTCACATCAAATTCTTGAGCAGCAAACGGGCTACCAAGTCGACCAAATCCGGTAATAACCTCATCGAAGATCAACAAAATTCCATGTTGGGTACAAATTTCACGCAGACGTTTTAAATAGCCTTTTGGTGGAAGGATGACCCCTGTGGAGCCCGCAATCGGTTCCACGATCACTGCGGCAATATTGCTCGCATCGTGGAGGTTAACGATATTTTGCAAACTCTCTGCCCAGCCCGGATCATAATCCGGCAACCCTTTGGTAAAGGCACTCTGTTCAATGCTTAATGTATGAGGAAGGTGATCAACGCCTGTCAATAGTGTGCCGAACGTCTTTCTGTTATTGACGATGCCCCCCACAGAGATCCCGCCAAAACCCACACCATGATAGCCCCGTTCACGACCAATCAAACGAGTTCGCGTTCCTTGGCCAATGGCTCTTTGATAAGCGAGGGCGATTTTCAATGCGGTATCAACCGATTCTGAGCCTGAGTTCGTGAAAAAGACTCGATTTAATCCTTCTGGAGCAATTTCAGCCAAAGATTCAGCAAATTGAAACGGTAATGGATGTCCCATCTGAAAAGTAGGCGCAAAATCCAAAGTATGAATTTGACTTGCCACTGCCTCACTGATCTCATGGCGACCGTGCCCGGCATTACAACACCATAACCCTGCGGTGCCATCTAAGATTTGTCTCTTATCTTCCGAGGTATAGTACATCCCCTCCGCGGACACTAGCATTCGTGGGGTCGATTTAAACTGCGCGTTCGCCGTAAACGGCATCCAAAATGATTCCAGACTTGATTGAGCATTGGTACTTTGCATCTTGCCACTCCTTAACAAGCTTGCTGGGTGTTTTTTTTTATAAACACCATGGACAATTGACTCGATAATTGTAAATGAGATGTTATTATATATTTAACAAAAATGACTATAGACGGATTTTTTTGCGCTCGCAATGATTAAATCATGAACACCTGCTGGCTTTTTCAAATACATCCGCTAAGTTATGTTTAGTTTATTAATCAATCAGTCCGTTAACGCAAACGGAAAGGAAAATCATGATGGATGTGGAAATTGGTTCAAGATTCAGAGTGTTACGTGAGCAAGCTGGGCTCTCTCAACGAGAACTAGCCAAGCGCGCTGGTGTCACGAACGGTTTTATCTCGCAAATTGAAAACAATGCCGTCAGCCCATCTGTCGCCTCATTGAGCAAGCTGTTAAGCAAGATCCCATCATCAATGGCAGAGTTTTTTGCTGTTGATGAACATCAGCCAGAACAATTTTTTACACGCAGAAACGAACAACCAGAAATCGGTCGTGGACTGATTAGCTATAAACAAGTTGGCCACTACCACCAGGAACGACATATTGGTATGTTGCGTGAAACGCTAAGCCCTGGTGCTGATACCGGTCAAGAAATGTTAACTCATGAAGGACAGGAATGTGGCGTAGTGGTCGATGGACAGTTAGAGCTCACCGTTGGGGAAACCGTCGCGATTTTAAATGAGGGCGACAGTTATTACTTTGACAGTACTCGTCCTCACCGCTTTAGAAATACAGGTAATAAAGTGTGCGTTATTGTTAGCGCCAATTCGCCGGCCAGTTTTTAGTATTTCGTTCATTTTGTTGTCGCCATCAAGCCGTTTAAACCACGAATTCGCTCTGATGCTTCATCAAATTTGAATCAGAAACGGCTTTAAACTGTCCGCCAATATTTAACCATCTGGCAGGTTTAGCCCTCCGTTAGGTTTTACTTAAACGAAACAAAGGAGTAGGGACAATAGAATGGATACTATAACATGGCACGATAAGGCCGAAACGTTGAGTTTTAGCACACAAGCCTTCATTAACGGTAAGCTAACCAGCTCTATCACTAATGATACATTCGAGATTATTAACCCAGCGACGGGGAAATTTCTCGCTCACGTTTCCCGCTGCCGCCGGGAAGATGTCGACATTGCCGTTAAAGCAGCACGAGATGCCTTTAACTCTCGCGTCTGGGCAGGACTGCCACCAGCAGAGCGCAAAACCGTGTTACTCAACTACGCCAAGCTCATTGAGGAGCAGCAAGAACAATTTGCGCTCTTAGAGTCTTTAGATATGGGGAAACCCATTTCTGACGCAATGGGATACGATGCGCCAGCCACTGCACGCTGCATACAGTGGAATGCCGAGGCCATCGACAAGATTTATGATGAAGTGGCTCCTGTAACTGACGGTGCCCTCGCCCTTGTAACGCGTGAGCCTTTAGGTGTAGTGGCCGCTATTGTCCCTTGGAACTTCCCTACGGTCATGGCGGCGTGGAAAATCGGTCCGGCATTAGCCACCGGAAACTCGGTCATTATTAAACCATCCGAGAAGTCCCCTCTTACGGCAATATTACTTGCCGAACTGGCC
The DNA here is from genome assembly GCF_052877535.1 of Vibrio sp. PNB23_22_6. Lineage (NCBI taxonomy): Bacteria > Pseudomonadati > Pseudomonadota > Gammaproteobacteria > Vibrionales > Vibrionaceae > Vibrio > Vibrio sp. PNB23_22_6. The sequence goes on from NZ_JBNFXP010000002.1 coordinate 18,765, forward strand.
TCTCAAGCGGGGATCCCTAATGGGGTATTACAAGTCCTACCCGGTTTCGGTCACGAAGCTGGACAAGCATTAGCACTTCACAACGATGTCGACTGTATTGCCTTTACCGGTTCGACCGCAGTTGGTAAGAAGCTCTTAAGCTTTGCAGGCGAATCCAACCTCAAGCGCGCCTTCATGGAGTGTGGTGGCAAAAGCCCTCATATTATCCATTACGACGTAAAAGACATTGAGAAAGCAGCCGCAACTGCCGCAACTGCCATTTGCTACAACCAAGGAGAGGTGTGTACCGCTGGTTCTCGTCTCTTAGTCCACTCTTCCATCAAAGAGCAATTTATCGAGCTACTGGTGAAGTACATGGACAAATGGCAACCTAGCGATCCACTTAACGGCAGCTCTCGCGTTGGCGCGATTGTGGATAAAACCCAGTTTGATCGCATCCTTAATTATATTGAAATTGGTAAACAGGAAGGCGCAACACTTCGATTCGGTGGTCAACCTGTTCATGAGCAGACTGGCGGTTACTATATCCAACCTGCCGTCTTTACCGATGTGACGCCTGAAATGCGAATATTCAGAGAAGAAATATTTGGCTCAGTTCTCTGTGTAACGACATTCGATACTATCGAAGAAGCCATTGAGCTTGCCAATGATAGCGATTATGGCCTCGCTGCGGGCGTTTGGACAGCCGATATTTCAACGGCAGTAAAATGCTCTCGTGCGTTGAGGGCTGGTACTGTATTTGTGAATAACTGGGATGGCGGAGACATGACGATGCCGTTTGGTGGCTACAAGCAAAGTGGTAACGGCAGGGATAAGTCCTTACATGCACTGGATAAATACACCGAAATTAAATCAACGTGGATTGAGCTGGACTAGAGCTACATTGGTCTTGGATTTTGTTGATCAGTTATAAATACGAATGGCCTCTTGTTTGAGGCCATTCTGCTAGTGTCCCATTCAGTTGGAGTCCGTTGCTACGCTTATTCTTCAATACAATGTGCGTTAGCTAATCTCGACATTTCTCGCTTCAGAAACCGTCGCCTCTACTTTAGGAATGACGACAACCAACACCCCATCCGTAAATTCTGCATAGATGTCATTGGCATTGACATTGCTACTCAACGTAAAGCTTCGAGCCATCTTGCCTTGGTAACGCTCTTTGTGTATGAATTTTCCTTCTTGTACAGTTTCATCTTGCTGTATGGTGGATGCTTCTATTGTCAGCACTCCCTTATCACAAGTCACTGAAATGTCTTTCTTCTCCACACCAGGGAGATCCGCCATTATTTCAAACGCCGTTTCCTTTTCTATCACATCGACATTCGGAGAAAACTGCCCATGGCTCCAACGTGCATGCATACTCGGAAAAGCGTTATCCAACAAATGGCTAAAATCAGACCAAGAATCTCTAGGAATTAAGCTCATACTCGCCTCCTTACTCTTTATACCCTCGCATAAAGTTTAGGCTCTTACTGGTGAAGATAAAGGCGAAAATTTCGATACATTGATCCAAATCAAAAGGCCTGTACGATTTCCGTTCGTTTCTTCAGCCTAGCAGAAGCACGACTACGATTATCTAGAACGTTGGTGGCGTTGCAGCGCTAATCAGCTCACACTCTACTTTGCCCTTATTACGGAATCGATGTGGTTTACGCGTTTCAAAATAGTAAGAATCCCCAGCTTTCAGTACTTGTGTGTGGCTACCTACGGTGATTTCAATTTCACCACGAATCACAACACCTCCTTCTTCCCCTTCATGTTGCATGAAGTCGGTGCCTGTATCAGAACCAGGGGGATAGATCTCACGCAAAATCGCCAGTTGACGACCATCGCGTTTCGCACCCACTAATAGCATTCGAATATGGCCATCACCCAAATCCGCGAGCTGATCGGGGCTAAAAAAGATATCGTCTTTTGGCTCAACATCTAAGGTGAAAAATTCACCCATAGAGATCGGAATGGCTTCGAGGATTTTTTTTAATGATCCTACGGAAGGATTCACAAGGTTCTGCTCAATTTGAGAGATCATGGAGTTAGTTACGCCACTTCGCTTAGCCAATTCTCGTTGCGATAAACCACGCATGGTACGAATCGTTTTAAGTTGCTTGCCTACATCCATGTATCTCTCCTAGATTATCAAAAGATAGCCTTACTGTTCACTCATCTTAATCTCTTGTAACCGGCGCTTTTCTGCTTTGGCTAACACCCACCACGCGATAAAGGTCGCACATGCCACCGCCATAATAATCAACGTTGCGAGAGCATTGATTTTAGGACTAACCCCAAGCCTTACACTGGAAAACACCACCATTGGTAACGTTGTTGCGCTTGGACCCGACACAAAACTGGCAATCACCAAATCGTCAAGCGATAACGTAAAAGCCAATAACCAGCCTGCAAGAATCGCAGGGGCAATACTTGGCAACGTAATTTGAAAAAACACTTTCCAAGGTGGCGCACCAAGATCCATCGCCGCTTCTTCTATTGAGCGATCAACCTCTTGTAATCTGGAGCTCACCACCACTGTTACATAAGCCGTACAAAAAGTGACATGCGCAATCCAAATCGTCATCATTCCACGCTGATTAAACAAATCAAATACTTGCCCTATAGCAATAAAAAGGAGTAGCAAAGACAAACCAGTGATCACTTCTGGCATCACCAATGGCGCCGTTATCATAAAGGCAAAACCCGTCTCACCTTTAAAACTACCGAAACGATTCAATACAAAGGCGGCGATTGTACCCAGAACAACCGCAGCACTGGCAGAAAGGACACCGATCAATAAGCTGAGTTTAACCCCACCCATTAGCAAATCGTCATCAAACAATTCCGAGTACCATTTGAAAGAGAATCCTGACCAAACCGTAACTAAACGATTTTCGTTAAAAGAGTAAATAATCAAGATCAAAATTGGTAAGTAAAGAAAGGTAAAACCCATCCCCAGAATCAGCCACTTCCATCGATTGTTGTAAACTGGAATATCATTCATCCTTGCGCCTCCAATTCACGCTTTTGATAACGGTGGAACCAAAGAATTGGCACCATTAATACCAGCAGCATCACGATGGCCACTGCCGAGGCCACTGGCCAATCTCGGTTATTGAAAAACTCTTGCCATAATACTTTGCCGATGAGAATTGAATCCGGCCCACCGAGCAGTTCGGGAATAACAAACTCCCCTACCGCAGGAATAAAGACCAACATCGATCCAGCAATAATGCCCGCCCGGGTCAACGGCACCAAAACGCTAAACAGCGTTGTTGCTGGTTTGGCACCTAAATCACCAGCGGCTTCAATCAATGAATAATCCACTCGCATGAGTGCGGTATACAAGGGTAAGACCATGAAAGGTAAATAGGTATAAACGATACCGATATACACCGCGATATCGGTATGCAATATTTTGAGCGGCTCATCAATGGCCCCAACCGTTAATAACACATTATTGAGTAGCCCATTGTTTTTGAGGATCCCTATCCAAGCGTACACTCGAATCAAGAAACTCGTCCATGACGGCAAAATAATGAGCATCAGCAGTACGTTACGCATCGACGGTGTAGAGTGCACAATGGCCCACGCAATAGGAAAACCGATCAATAGACACAACAACGTCGAAATAAGCGCAATGCGTATCGACTCCATATAAGAAGAGACATAGAGATCGTCTTCAAGCAGGTATTGGTAGTTACCTATATTCAACAGTAGCTGTAGTTGTTGCTCGGCATAACTAAGTAATTCAGAGTATGGCGGTATTGAAATCTGCGCTTCCGCAAAACTGATTTTAAAAACAATCAAGAATGGAAGTAAGAAAAACAGTAATAACCACCCATACGGGACGGCAAGCAATAAGCATTTGGGCGTTGGGATCACACGCCAGATATTCAATTTGGCTGATTTCATCATATTTTTAGTACCACGCAACTTTCCGTGTCCCAACTGAGCGTAACCTTCTGCTCCCACGTTGGCATATCTTTCCGTAAACGGGTGGTATTTTGTAACGTTGCCGTCACCAACTTGCCTGATGCTAAACGAACATGATAAATCGACTGATTACCCATATAGGCAATGTCTTCAACAACCCCAGAGCAGCTGTTTGCCGAATGGTTTGCACGTGTGCTCAATGTCATTTTTTCAGGGCGAACCGCGATCATCACCGAAATTCCCGGCGCACCAGAAATGCCATGATTAATATAAATTGGTTGCTCCAGCTCATGGCTTCTCACCGTACAATTGTCGTTCTGATTTGTTTCTAGGAGCCCTTCAAATATATTCACTGAGCCGATAAAGGTCGCTGAGAATTTAGAGTTAGGGTGCTCATAAATGGCTTCCGGAGAATCAATTTGAACAAACTGTCCTTTATTCATGATGGCAATTCGGCTGGCCATCGTCATGGCTTCTTCTTGATCATGTGTCACCATCACACAAGTCACGCCCACACGCTCTAGGATATCCACCACTTCGAGTTGCATTTTCTCTCTTAGGTTTTTATCTAGCGCGCCCATTGGTTCATCAAGAAGCAGCAGTTTAGGTTTTTTGGCTAAACTACGAGCGAGTGCAACACGCTGTTTTTGCCCACCAGAGAGTTGATGTGGTTTTCGTTTGGCATAGTCAGACATGTGCACCAATTCCAGCATCTGTTTGACGGTCTCATCAATTTCTTGGCGTGACATGCCATCCTGCTTTAAACCAAATGCAATGTTGCCAGCGACGGTCATGTGAGGAAACAACGCATAGGATTGGAACATCATATTCACGGGACGTCGATACGGGGGAATATCGGCCAGATCTTCACCATCTAAGATGATCTGCCCTGCGGAAGGTTGCTCAAAACCGGCGAGCATCCTTAACAAGGTTGATTTTCCGCAACCCGATGCCCCAAGCAAAGCGAAAAGTTCGCCTTGGTTGATCGTTAAATCCACACCATCTACGGCCACATGGCCATCAAAGTTTTTCGTTAATCCTCTGATTTCAAGTAATGGTTTTGGCGGTGTTGAATCCACATGTAAATGAGGACGATCGGTATCAAGTGACATCACTGTCATGGCATTCTCCAAACAAAAGCGGCGACCCGTTTAAGGCCGCCATGTTCTATCTATCTAGTTTTTGACAAAATCAGTCCACGCACGTGTCATTGCACGAGCGGTTTTATGAGGTAACATTTTTGAACTGAACAGTTTCTTTTGTGTTTCCTCGTCTGGGTAGATGCCTGGATCTTCCAGAATTTCAGCATCAATAAACTCACGTGAAGCTGGGTTCGGGTTCGCATACCAAACGTAGTTACTGATTTCTGCGATGATTTCCGGTCTTAGCAAGAAGTTAATGAAAAGATGCGCATTTTCCGGATGCTTCGCGTCTTTAGGAATGGCCATCAAATCAAACCATGCTAATGCGCCTTCTTTCGGAATGGAGTAGGCAATTTCAACACCATTATCCGCCTCTGCCGCTCGGTCCGCCGCTTGCAGAACGTCCCCTGACCAACCAATTGCGACACAAATATCACCGTTTGCTAAGTCATTAATGTATTGCGAAGAGTGGAAGTAAGTGACATATGGGCGTACGGGTTTCAATACCTCAAGTGCATCTTTCTTATAGTCATTCGGATCGGTGCTGTTTGGGTTTTTACCAACATAATTAAGCGCCGCCATCATGATCTCTGTTGGCGCATTCAAGAACCCAACACCACATTTTGACAGTTTTTCCATATTCTCTGGTTTAAACACCAAATCCCAACTGTCCACTGGGGCATCCTCTCCCAATGCGGCTTTGACTTTTTCAACGTTATAGCCAATGCCGGTTGTACCCCAAAGGTAAGGCACTGAGTAGGCATTCTCTGGGTCAACTGTTTCTGCCAGAATGCCCATGAGTTTCGGGTCTAGGTTTTTATAGTTGCTCAGCTTTTCTCTATCCAGCTTTTGGAAAGCGCCAGCTTTTGCCTGCCTACCCAAGAAATCGTTACTCGGTACGACAATGTCAAAGCCGGTATTGCCTGACAGAATTTTTGCTTCCAAAACTTCGTTAGAATCAAAAACATCATAGACCACTTCAATGCCCGTTTCCTTTTCAAACTTAGCAATGGTGTCTTCGGCAATATAATCAGACCAGTTATAGATATTGAGTACTTTGTCTTCAGCAGCAAGTGATGTTAACGGGGTTAACCCAATCGTCATCCCCAACGCTACCCCAAAGTAAGCTTTTATTTTTTCCATTTGGATCTCCGTTCCCTGTTGCGCTTTGGTGTTATCCTCGTCGGCTACTGCTGAACGTCGGCGAGTGTGTTAGTTAAAGACTGTTTTGCAAATTCAACTAAGTCGTCAATTTCAGATTTACTGATAATCAGTGGTGGTGAGCAGATCATTGAGTCTCCGACGGCTCTCAACACGACGCCATTATTAAAACAATGTTCGCGACATCGAGTACCAACATCTAACTCTTTATCGAAGCGTTCTTTGGTCTCTTTGTCCTTAACTAACTCAATCGCGCCTACCAACCCAAGACTGCGCGCCTCTCCAACCATAGGGTGGTCGGCTAATTCTGCCCAACGCTTAGCAAAATACGGTCCCGTGTCTTCTCGTACCTGATTAACGATGTTGAGACGTTGCATTTCTTTGATATTGGCGATGGCAACAGCACAAGCTGCTGGGTGACCGGAATAAGTGAAACCGTGGGCAAACTCGGTATCAGCATCGGTCAATACCTTAGCAACATGATCACGAACCATAACACCGCCTAAAGGTAAGTATCCTGATGTGATCCCCTTCGCCATACACATTAAATCTGGCTGAATGTTGAATGTTTGACTTGCGAACCACTCCCCCGTACGACCAAAACCACAAATCACTTCATCAACAATCAGTAGAATTTCATACTTGTCACAGATGCGTTGGATCTCTGGCCAATAACTCGCAGGCGGAATGATCACGCCACCCGCCCCCTGAATAGGTTCAGCAATAAAGGCAGCGACGTTTTCTTCACCCAGTTCTAAAATTTTCTCTTCAAGTTGTCTTGCCCGCTCTAAACCAAATTCCGCTTCATCTACACCATTACCTTCACCAAAATAGTAAGGCTGATCAATATGAACGATATTAGGTAAAGGAAGACCACCTTGAGCATGCATAAACGCCATACCGCCGAGGCTCGCCCCCGCCATCGTACTACCGTGGTAAGCATTTTTTCGACTGATAATGGTTTGCTTTTCTGGTTTACCAAGGCTTGCCCAGTAGTGGCGCACCATTCTCACCACGGTGTCATTACACTCAGAACCCGATCCAGTAAAGAATACGTGATTCATGCCTTCTGGTGTCACTTCAGCCAACAATGTAGATAACTCTACCGCGGGTGGATGCGTGGTTTGGAAGAACAAGTTGTAGTAAGGCAGTTCTTGCATCTGCTTGGTGGCGGCATCAATAAGAGGCTGACAGCTGTAGCCCATATTCACGCACCATAACCCGGCCATACCATCAAGGATCTTGTTATCATCCTCGTCATAGATATAAACACCTTCTGCGCGTTTAATAATGCGAGAGCCCTTATTATTTAGAGCCTTGAAGTTAGTAAAAGGGTGCAAACAATGTGCACTATCTTGTTCGATCCATTTAGACATAGTTTCTTTCCATTTTTAATATTAATAACGTGCAAGGACGACTTGCCCGCTATCTCCACAAACAAATGTTTTCCACTTAGAAGCCTCCTTTCATAGGAAATGACCTCCGTTGATACGTTAAGTTGGATTTATACGTTAAGAAGTAAGAACTCACGCTCCCAAGAACTGATCACTTGAAAGAATGTTTTGTACTCTTTGCGCTTAATCGCAACATAAGCTGAAACAAATCGATCACCGAGAATTTCTCTCAACTCATTACAATTTTCTAGCAACACCAAAGCCTCTTCCAACGTATGAGGAAGTGAATAAGGTTCGGTCGTCATATCACCGGTACTTTGTGGTGTCGGCGTGAGTTTCTCTTTCATTCCCAAGTAGCCACACGCTAGTGTTAATGCCATGGCTAAATATGGGTTCGCATCGGCACCGGCATAACGGTTTTCAATACGACGGGAATTTTTATCAGAGACGGGGACTCGAAGCCCAACCGTTCGGTTATCTTCTCCCCATGCCACATTGGTTGGTGCCGAGTCGCCAAAGACTAAACGACGATAGGAATTGATATTGGGAGCAAAAAAGGCAATCGCTGCAGGCGTATATTTTTGCATGCCGGCAATATAGTTGAGGAACAGTTCGCTGTTAGAACCATCTTCATTGGCGAACAAGTTTTTGCCATTCGCATCCACCAAGCTTTGGTGAATATGCATGGCGCTGCCTGGCTCATGCTCCATCGGTTTCGCCATAAAGGTGGCGTAAACATCATGGCGTAGCGCCGCTTCTCTGACTGTACGTTTAAATAGAAACACCTGATCAGCGCGATCCAAAGGCTCACCGTGATCGAAGTTTAATTCCATCTGTGCTGCGCCCGATTCATGAACTAACGTATCGACGTCTAAGCCCTGTATCTCACAGTAGTCATACATATCTTCAAAAATAGGATCGAATTCATTCACGGCATCGATACTGAACGACTGTCTTGCGGTTTCTGGTCTGCCATTTCGTCCAATAGGCGGCTCAAGTGGGTAGTCCCAATCGAGATTCTTTTGCACTAGGAAAAACTCAAGCTCAGGCGCGACAATCGGGCTCCAACCCTCTTTTTCATAGAGAGCCAAAACACGTCTTAATACTGCCCTTGGCGAGATTTCGACTGGATCACCATCTACCGTCTGACAGTCATGAATCACCTGAGCTGTTGGATCTTTTGTCCATGGAACAAATCTAATCGTGTTTGGATCGGGCTCTAGATTCATGTCTTTCTCAGTCAGATCGATCATACTTTCATCGTCTGGCCAATCACCGTTCACCGTTTGGAAAAAAACCACCTCGGGAAGACGCATCCCCCCTTCTCGAAGAAATTTTTTGGCGGGCATGATCTTGCCTCGTGCATTGCCTGTGATATCGGGGATAAGGCACTCAACCTCAGTAATACGATTCTCTTCAATCCATTTCTTGATTGTTTCCATAAATCCTTCTTTGCTACATTTTTCGTCCATTAAAATACGCTTCAGGCTTGCGCTAGCACGGTTAACCACTGACTGGCAACAAAATAACAATCGGATGTTTTCCTTAATCCCAATCCTCTTTCTGGCGTGCTAGGTAAAGAAAACCCCGGTTATTACTCCATCCAAAAATTCATGGATGTCTCAAAAAGCTTTATTTAGCATTGGCCTGAATCTGCTCAAAAGTCAACCGGTCATGTTAAATATTTTATAACACACCAAGCATTCATTAACATTTGAGTTACATTTGTATTGTAATTTACTGAACATTGCGTGTATGGTTAAAAAGCAAGCAATGTGGTCTGCGGGCATTTCTGAGCCTTTATAGAACAAGGAATTTTTACGTTTAACGTGGAGGAGTCACTGTGGGTATGAGTAGTCTTGCCGATCAACCAAATAACATTAATCGACTAAAAACCAAACAAGAGCAGTTAGAGATTGCTCAATTTATTGAACGCCACCCAAACATTACGACAATTGATCTGATCTTGTTCGATATGAACGGTGTTGTAAGAGGTAAGCGGATCAACACCACCCAGTTAAGCAAAGTACTCGAGCAAGGTATTTGCTTACCCGCTTCTGTTTTTGCGCTTGATATCTGCGGTGAAACCGTCGAAGAAACTGGGCTGGGATTTGAAAAAGGCGATGGTGACCGTATCTGCCATATGGTTCCGAACTCTTTGCAGATTGTACCTTGGCAAGAAAACAGTGCCCAAGCCATCGTTACTATGTACGAGCCGGATACCAACCAACCCTTCTTTGCTGATCCAAGGCACGTACTCGCTCAACAACTCGAGAAACTTCAGAGCAAAGGTTTTCACCCTTGTATCGCGATTGAGTTGGAGTTTTATTTACAAGATCTTGAACACGATGACGCAGGAAGCCCCCAACCACCGCTTATGCCAGTGAGTGGCGATCGCATGACACAAACACAGGTTTATTCACTCGAAGAACTCGATGAATTTAAAGCGTTCTTGGATGAAGTCGTCAGCGCCTGCCAAACGCAAGGCATTCCAGCAGAAAACATCACCGCCGAATATGCTCCTGGCCAATTTGAAGTCAACCTGAAGCATTCAACTGATATCTTGTTAGCCTGCGATCATGCCATGCTGCTAAAACGTGTCGTCCGCGCTGTCGCAAAAAAACACGGTTTTCATGCCAACTTCATGGCGAAGCCTTACACGGAATATGCTGGCAGTGGCTGTCATGTCCACATCAGCTTGCAGAATAAAGATGGCATTAACATGCTCGGGCATAATGAAGATTTACTGCTTAATGCCATTGCTGGTGTATTAGAACATATGGATGAATGTATGGCTGTATTTGCGCCCAACGCAAACTCTTACCGACGCTTGCAGCCCAATATGTTCGTACCATTACATGCGTCATGGGGCTGGGATAACCGAACCGTTGCCGTAAGGGTGCCCGCCAGCGGCGTTGAAGATAAACGAATCGAACACCGTCTATCCGGTGCGGACGTAAACCCGTATCTGACCGTGTCTGTTTTGTTCGCATCCATCATTGATGGTATTGAAAGCAATCTGACACCACCAGCACCTATCGAAGGTGACGCTAATTTACTAGAGTTACAACCTCTACCAAGCTCCTGGGACAGCTCACTACAAGCATTTGCGACAAGTGCATTTTTACAAGCTAGCTTTGGCGAAGAGTTTTGCAAGGTCTATCTGGCAAACAAAAAGCATGAACAGGAAAGATTCTCAGCTCAAGTATCCCCACTTGAATACCAATGGTACCGCTAAGTTTTAATCAATATCATAAGAAAAGGACGTCAAGATGAGCACCAAACACACTCACTCTTACTATGCTGCATCAAAAAACTTGGATTTACGTTTTCCAAAATTAAAGGGTGACCATGTTGCCGATGTGTGTGTCGTTGGATCTGGTATCACGGGTGCAACTGCGGCGCTTGAGCTAGCAAACCAAGGCTTTAGCGTGATTGTATTGGAAGCAAATCGTGTGGGTTGGGGAGCATCAGGACGAAGCGGTGGTCAGGCAATTTTTGGCTGGGCAGCAGAACAGCCCACGCTCGAAAAACTTGTCGGCCAGTCGGATGCGAAAAAACTTTGGGATATTTCCATTGAAGCCTTAGCTCTGACCAAAAACAATATCAAAAAATACAACATCGACTGTGACTGGCGTGATGGCATGGTGCATTTAGGCATGAAGCCGCGCCATGATAAAGAACTTCAACAGTGGCATGATGACCTGACTGAGCGCTATGGTTATGGCTCCCTTGAAATGTGGGGTCAAAACCAAGTCCGAGAAAATATTGCCAGCGACAAGTACACGTCGGGGATGTTTGACAGCAATAGCGGCCATTTACACCCATTGAATTACACTCTCGGCTTAGTCAATGCCGCGAAAGCCGCCGGCGCTCAGTTTTTTGAAGAAAGTGCGGTGACTAAAATCGAACATGGCGATCCTGCCGTTCTCTTTACTAAACAAGGCACGGTGAAAGCCAATCACGTCATTCTTGCATGTAACGCCTACATGGATGGACTTGAAAGTTCTTTAGAAAATAAAGTCATGCCCGTTGGCACTTATGTATGCGCCACTGAGCCTCTTGATGAAACTTTAACCAATGAGCTAATGAAAAACCATATCTCCGCCTGTGATATTAACTTTGTACTCGACTACTTCCGTTGCTCTGGCGACCATCGAATGTTATTTGGCGGACGAGTCAGCTATTCAGGTGTGGCACCATTTAATTTAGAGAATGCGATGCGAAAAAGAATGGTAGACATATTTCCTCAACTGAACCATACCAAAGTCGATTTCGCCTGGGGAGGAAATGTGGCAATTACCATGAATCGCGCCCCTCATTTCGGCCGACTCAAACCCAATGTTTACTTTGCTCAAGGCTTTTCTGGCCACGGTATTGCTGCAACGGGAATGGCGGGGACCTTAATGGCCGAGTGTGTCGCAACAACGGCAGAGCGCTTTGCCATTTTCGACAAGATCCCTCATATGTCATTCCCTGGTGGGCGACTATTTCGCACCCCTGCCTTGGTGCTAGCCATGTCCTACTTCCGAGTCCGTGATTTACTTTAATTACCTCGAACACAACGCGTTTCAAAAGGGTCGTACGTTCGACCCTTAACACCGCCATCATCTCTTAGATATACTCATGTAATCGCTCTTATGACTAAAGTAGACGCGTAGTAGAATGCCATGTGTTACACATCAAGCCCCTATGCATAACAACTCCTCACGTTAGTTAGTCAGGCAGACCTATGCAAGCAACAATATGACTCACGGCGCTCTAACAAGAAGCGAGGCGATTAACAGCTACAAGGCCAAATTATTACAAATAAGTAAAAGTAATTTAAGCTATTATGGGATTATCGTTTTATTCATCATCAATATACTAGACGCACTCCACAACAACCGATGACGAATGACAATAATGAGCTGGTTTTTCTTACTTTTAGGCGTGGGCGCTGAAGCCCTTTCACATGTGGCACTTAAAGCAACCGACGGTTTTAGTAAACCCATCCCCGCGACACTGGTTCTCATTGGTCACCTGGCGGCGTTCGTCTGCTTATCACAAGCAATGAAAGGCGGCATGCCCGTTGGCATTGTGCATGCACTTTGGGCTGGACTAGCGATTGTATCCGTCACCCTGATTTCTAGCTTGGTCTACCGGCAACACATGGATGCCAGCATTTGGATTGGCATGGCTCTTATCGCGGCGGGTGTGATGGTGATAAACTTCTCTCACGGACACACTCATTAATTACAAGGCGACAGATTTGTCAGCTCCACACAAGCCATCACTGGCACTGTTTGACTTTGATGGCACCATCACTGACGAGGATATGTTTCACCTATTCCTCAATTATTCGGCCTCAGGCTTACGTAAGTGGCTTGGCAGAATCGTGATCATGCCATTTTATATGCTGTACAAAGCTGGCATTATTCCAGCGCGATGTATGCGCCCGATCGCCAGTTTTATTGCTTTTTCTGGCAGGGAAACCAAGCAGGTACAAGCGCTGGGAGAGAAATTTGCTCGCGAGGTAATTACTCTCCATATTCGCCCTGCTGCGCAAGATAAACTGAACTGCCACCAACAACAGGCAGACACTATCGTCGTGGTTTCTGCCTCTCTTAATGCATACCTTACACCTTGGTGCAAAGCACAAGGTTATCAGCTACTTTGCAGTGAAATCCTGTCAAACCGTACTTATATCAGCGGCCTGTACCAGAGTGGTGATTGCAGTTTGGAAAGGAAAGTGGAGCGGGTGAAAGCCGCTTTTGACCTCAACAACTATGACACCATTTATGCTTATGGCGATACTCACGAAGATATTCCAATGCTCACGTTGGCTGACCACGCCATGCTGAATTGGCAGCCTTGGCCACACGAGAAGCAATAGATCCACAGACAAAAAGCCCTTCTCACCTTGAGAAGGGCTTTGTATTTTAATCATCTATATTTGGCTTAACGCCACACGCCCCACTGACCTGTCGTGCCAGGTTCTTCGCCGCGCGTCCACCATTGAGCAGTCCACTCTTGGCCGTTGTGAGTAACCGTATCTTTCTTAGTGTAAACCGCGTCTTTTTTCCATAGATTGACAGGCTCAACGGGCGGCGGTACATCACCTTTAATCAACGATAGTGCATAGCTAAAGTTCGCATTTGGTGCGAGCACTTGGTTAGCGTAGATATTATTCGTATCAAACATGTAGTGGTTCATGTCTTGATGCCAAATACCCACGTACCAATCACCGGTTTGCTGGGCGTTGAATTGATCAGCCAATTCAGCCGCCCATGTGGTGGTGTTATTGGTACTGATTGGTAGCGAAATGTCGACGATCTCAGCACCTGAGGTATCAAAGGTACGGAAACGAACCGTATCACCAGACTCAATAGGACCAAAGCCTTGTGGTACAAAGTAACCGAGTTCTGTCAGGTTATTGCTCGGTTCGGTTGGATCGACGGGATCAGTTGGCGGAGTGGTACCATTACCATTCAACGTAATATCGCTACAATTGTAGAAGCCTTCACCTGCCACATCGATACGCTGCCAGCGAGTGTAAAGAATCGCATCACCTGAACGATCAGCAGGAAACGTCACTTGAATGCGGTAGCGTTTTTCTGCATCAACATACACATCACCAGCGGTATCCATCAGTTCTAAATCATTCCAAGTAAGAGGCTGTGTATCATCATAAGTTGGTTTGGAAAGATAAAACTCCCAATAAGACGGGTTATGTGGCGCTTTACCAAAGAACACCATCTCAATTTGGTTATTGGTATCTAGCGTTACATTGGTACGCTGCCAGTCTGGCGATGGGATATTCAAACCTTTCTTAGCAGCATCACCCGCCGAACAAAGCTCACCGTCACGTACGATTGCTTTCACATGGGCCATATCGCGGTAGTTTGGCACATTCGCGGCAATTTCACTGCGCTGCACAAATGGGTATGCACCCGATTCGTCATAAGCCGCCTGACAAGCTTGGTTTGGAATTTCATTGGTCCAAAATCCACCATCTAAATAACAGGTGTTTTGGCGTGCGCTTGGAAACTCGACCCAGCCATGAGCATTGACATTAAAAGAGCTTAAAGCCGTGACTGCGCCCAAGCTCACCAGAGGGAGGGTTACGTATGATTTCATCATTCATCCTTAAATTAACTGACTCGCCACTCACGAACCAAGCAGCAACCTAGAAAAACTAGCAGGATGAGATTATTTAGAAGATGAGAATAAATACTGGATTTGTCAGATTGCTGAATGCTTTCCAGCATTTAATGTTAGGTATTCTCATACTCGACTGACTCTTTCGAGCCACTTCAAATTAAGGAGCTATAAAGTCGTGTCTGTCTTTAAGGATCAACGCTCGTCTTTTGGTGTGTCCATCACCACCATCGTGGTGATCGCTTTGACATGCTCACACTCACCTAATACATCCGCGTGAAATGCTTTGTAAGCGGCCAAATCTTGCGTCTCTACGCGCAATAAATACTCATTTGCACCAGTGATGTTGTGACATTCAACGACTTCATTGACAAAACGGACGTGCTCTTCAAAACCAAGCTGCGCATGCTTAGAGTGAGACGCTAAACCAATCGACACATACGCGATAAACCCGACGCCCATTTTCTGGTTATCCAGCACCGCACGGTAGCCTTTGATCACGCCTTTTCGCTCAAGCTCTTGTACCCGTCGCAGCGTCGCTGAAGGCGACAATCCAACGCGCTCTGATAACTCTACATTGGAAATTCTTCCGTCCAATTTCAGCTCTTGCAATATTCTTTCGTCAAATCTATCCATAACGCTCATTTATTGTCTTCCTAACCGGTTTACACCAAATAAAAGCACAAAATTGATGCCTGTTCTACCTATCATTGTTCTTAAACAGAATCACTCAGCCCCGAGCGTTTACGGCGCGCAATGAAGGACAATATTATGGAAATCCATCAGCTTGGTGCATTAGCACTGTTTGCGTTTGTCTCGACGTTCACGCCAGGCCCAAACAACATCATGCTCATGACATCCGGCGCAAACGTCGGCTTTAAGCGGACGATCCCTCATATGCTGGGCATCATTTTTGGTTTTGCTGCCATGCTAATTCTGGTTGGCATTGGCTTGATGGGCCTGTTTCACACCTACCCGGTTACGCATAGCATTCTTAAGGCATTGAGCTTGGCCTACTTGCTGTACCTAACGTACAAAATTGCCACCAGCAGCAAGGCCGAAGTGAAAGGCGATTACCGCCCAATGAGCTTTTTAGCCGCCGTTGCCTTTCAATGGGTGAACCCAAAAGGTTGGTCTATGGCGCTTACCGCAATTACAGTTTATAGCAGTGGTGGCTCTTGGCTTGAACTGGCTTTCATCGCGGGCATTTTCTGCTTAGCAAACTTGCCTTCAGTGACATTTTGGACGGCAGCAGGCATGCAGCTTCAGCTTTGGCTAACCACATCTAAACGATTGAAAAGCTTCAACTATGTCATGGCTGCTCTTCTGCTTTTATCGACTATCCCAATGATATAAATGACAAAAAGCAAGGATAAGTGTGATCAAGTTTTGGCAAGTCCTTTGATCGGCAAGTACAAATAATCGCCACTTATAGAGTTGGATTGGGTCATAGTCGCAATGGCAGTGAAAAGAATATTAACACCATCAAACATAAGCTTTATCGATACATTCGATTTTGGCTTTTCTTTCACTGCTTTGTCGCTTTTCTTTCTTAATAGCGACACCCCATTCATTCTGACCGACAAGCACGATGCTGACAGGTTCGTCACACAAAGTGAAATGCGGAGAAAATCTGTTTAAAAAGGCTAGCCGACTAAATGAACCGTCTGTTGTGGCCAAATGATTTTGAGAGAGCGTACCATGGTCTCATCAGTGCCGACACAATGATGCGGGGCAACTTTCGTCTTTAAGTTATTGATGGGCTGATAGCCACTGGATTGATAAACCGAGGTGAGGCCAAGCAGGGCTGAAATGCATCGCCTCTTTCTAACGCGTCCTAATGAACAGCCTCAGCAATATTTTTACTAATCCCTGCCCACATGAACCCGAATCGACGCAGACTTCAGCAATACCACAAATAGGACAGGATTGATCGTCAATCATGACTTGCTTTTCATGCACAGCAATATGAGCGGCAAGTCTATTGCCATCCCAAAGTAGATAGTGATGGCGAGGCAATTCATTGAAATAGCGTTGGATTGGGAAAATTTTGTTTTGCTCCTTGGCAAAGCAAGTGGACAGCAAAGCTCTTAACTTAGCATCGAGTTCTTGGGTGACTTCATCATCAAGCAAGTATTCAAAGCGCATGATTTACCATATTTATTTTTCAAATTTAAAAGTAAACCTTTGAAAACTCACTTACTGAGAGACAGCGTAAATAACAACACCACTGCCTCAACTATTACAAATACGTAAAAATCATTTTCAATTTAGCCAGATTATCATTTTTCTATAAATACCTAAAATGGGCACCAACAAAACGACGCAGCGCGGAGATAAAAGCTCTACTACGCTTATGACGTCACTCCCTATATTAAGAATGTAAAGGAAACATCCAATGGCACTTGAAATCAAACCAGGTCAAACTCACATCACATCTAAAGCAATGGTTGCATGGGCAGCTGGCGAACCACTAAAAATGGAAGAAGTTGATGTACAACTTCCTAAAGCGGGCGAAGTTCTAGTTCGCATCGTAGCAACTGGTGTTTGTCACACTGACGCATTCACTCTATCAGGTGACGATCCAGAAGGTATTTTCCCTTCAATCCTTGGCCACGAAGGCGGCGGTATCGTTGAAATGGTTGGCGAAGGCGTAACAAGTGTTGAAGTTGGCGACCACGTAATTCCGCTTTACACAGCAGAATGTGGTGAGTGTAAATTCTGCAAATCTGGCAAAACTAACCTATGTCAGGCAGTTCGTGAAACTCAAGGTAAAGGCCTAATGCCAGACGGCACAAGCCGCTTCTCTATCAACGGTGAGACAATCTTCCACTACATGGGTTGTTCTACTTTCTCTGAGTACACGGTTCTTCCAGAGATCTCACTAGCAAAAGTAAATAAAGAAGCACCACTTGAAGAAGTTTGTCTTCTAGGTTGTGGCGTAACCACTGGTATGGGTGCGGTACTGAACACAGCGAAAGTCGAAAAAGGCGACACTGTTGCTGTATTCGGTCTAGGCGGTATCGGTCTTTCTGCAATCATCGGTGCGCGTATGGCTGGTGCAAGCAAAATCATTGGTGTAGACATCAACGAGAGCAAGTTCGAACTAGCAAAACAACTTGGCGCAACTGATTGCATCAACCCAATGAAATTCGACAAACCAATCCAAGACGTTATCGTTGAGATGACAGACGGTGGTGTTGACTACTCATTCGAATGTATCGGTAACGTAAACGTGATGCGTCAAGCACTTGAGTGTTGTCACAAAGGTTGGGGGGAGTCAGTCATCATTGGTGTTGCGGGTGCAGGTCAAGAGATCTCAACTCGTCCATTCCAACTAGTGACTGGCCGCGTATGGCGTGGTTCTGCTTTCGGTGGTGTTAAAGGCCGCTCAGAGCTTCCAGAAATCGTAAACCGTTACATGGCGGGTGAGTTCGGCCTACAAGAATTCATCACTCACACGATGGGTCTACAAGACGTGAACGAAGCATTCGAATTGATGCACAAAGGTGAATCTATCCGTACTGTTCTTCACATGGATAAGTAACCTTAAGCTTCGGCTCTCTTTTACATCGAAAGAGAGTCGCAAACTTTCACTTGCCGACTAACTAAGCCGCTCTAAGGCCCTTGTTTTATCGAGAGATGACCATGACCATTGAAAGCCTAAGCCAAGCCAAAGTATTCGGTGGTTGGCATAAACAGTACACTCACGAATCACGCGCTTTGAACTGCAACATGCGCTTCGCGATCTTCTTGCCGCCTAACGCAACCAAATCAAACCCAGTACCAGTGATTTACTGGTTGTCAGGCTTGACCTGCACCGATGAAAACTTCATGCAGAAAGCCGGAGCATTTCAAATGGCGTCTGAGTTAGGCATCGCCATTGTGGCACCGGATACCAGCCCACGTGGCGACGATGTTGCAGATGATGAGAACTACGATCTAGGTAACGGTGCAGGTTTCTACCTAAACGCAACTCAAGAGCCGTGGTCACGTCACTACCACATGTACGACTACATCACTCAAGAGCTACCTGCAATCATTGAAAGCAACTTCCCAGTCTCTGACGTGAAGTCGATTTCGGGCCACAGCATGGGTGGCCACGGTGCGATCACCATTGGTCTAAAAAATTCACAGCAGTACCGCTCAATTTCAGCATTTAGCCCAATCAGCAACCCAATGCAATGCCCTTGGGGTCAGAAAGCGTTTACCGCTTACCTAGGCACTGATATTGAAAGTTGGAAACAGTACGATGCGAGCGAGCTTCTCAAACAAAGCCAATCGCCACTGCCAATCTTGGTTGATCAAGGTGATGCAGATAACTTCCTCGCGGAACAATTAAAGCCTGAAGCGTTACTGGCAGCAGCCAAAACACACAATTCAGCGTTAAAGCTTCGTATGCAGCCAGGCTATGACCACAGCTACTTCTTTATCTCGAGCTTTATTGCTGAACACTTGAACTTCCACGCCAAGTATTTGTTTGCATAACAAGAGACTCGAACTTGAAAAACCACCAGAGGACACTCCGATCAATGGTGGTTCATCCAATATCCGAATCTCAGATTAAGATTACATGGATTGGACCGTCTTCGGGTTGTCGCCATATTGGTTTGTTCCCTCTTCGCTGTCTTGCACCAAGAAATACAGCATGACTAAAAAGCCGATGATTGGGATAATGGCGATGAATACCCACCAACCTGTACGATCCGTATCATGCAGGCGACGTACGGTCACAGCAAGCGAAGGAATAAGGATAAACAGCGCATAAAGCACGCCAAACAAGCCAAAGTTTTCGATTTGAAATACATTACCCATAATACGGTCAATGATGTTCATCACTAAATTGACCAAGATATTCACCAAAGTAAAATACCAATACTCTTGCCGCCTGGCTCGTCCACTAAATCCGGTGTAATTGCGGATCACCCCCAAATACCAATCAAACATATTCTCTCTCCTTCTGCCTACTCACCGTTTTCACTACTGAGCATCAAATACGCTATTCACTGACTATATACCCTTTATAAAGGTATCGTATTGTTCCAATTTATTTTGATATTTCACCTATCGACCCTGGCTAATAGTGTTAATCACCATGATTTAAATATGGACCAAGTTTGACTTCCTGATCAATTTAGCTGATAAGCACATATATAAAATGAAATTCCAACGTTAAACGGAAAACATAATGAAAAAATTCATGCGAGCAATGCTGCTACTGCTAGTCATTGCCATAGGTGTATTGGCTTGGATGTTTATTCCATCTCATGAAACAATGGGGCAAAAGATCCTTGAGGAAGCACTCAACGATAACTATGTCCTGATCGGCCACCGCATTCATTCGACTGACCCGGATGCAGGTAATATGTTTGGCTACTTTGTGGTTAGCAAGGGCAACGGCATTGACGATGCCGAACCATTTTTGGTCACGTCAGATCAATTTATTCGCATGGAGCAGACTGGCGAAAATACTTTATCGCTAACGGTCAACGGACGCATCTATCGTTACCACAACGATCTGTGGGTAGCTAACACAGAGGGCAAACTGCAACACTGGCTTGTTAGTGCAACCGCTAACTACGTGCGCTAATTCGTTCCTCAACACCTAATAACATAAAAGCCCCGCGGAATACGCGGGGCTTTTGTTTGTCTAAGGCATACTTATAGCAATCGTAGTAAATAACTGTTCATTTACTTACTGTGATTAGTATTATGCTAAGACTAAAGCACTTTCTCTCGGATCACTTTCATAACACCAGAGTCACGGTTACTTGGTGCAGAAAAACGGGCCACTTTCTTCACCGCTTCGTGGGCATTTTCCATCGCGTAGGAATGTTCACTCACTTTGAGCATCTCTATGTCATTGAAGTAATCACCAAACGCCATGGTTTCTTCTGGGCCAAAGTTCATCGTCTCTTGCAAATGCTTGATTGCCGCCCCCTTTGATGCTTGCGCATTCATGATATCTAGCCAAATTTTTGCACTCACTACGACTTGATGAGTGTCATCAAATTTTGCCTTCATCGTTGGATAAACCAACTCTTCTGTACCACCAAAATGACAAATCGCAACCTTGATAAAATCATCTTCAACCGCCAACAGATCGGGCACGTACTCGCAGCGATGGTAGTATTTTTGGAACTCTTCCAGTGCGTGGGGGGCTTTGGTCTCGACATAAGCTGAACGTTTACCGCACAATACGAGGTGCGTCCCTTCAACTGCGCGAGCCGCTTTTACAATCTCATCAATTTCTGCTTTTGGAATCGTGCAGCTATACAGCTCTTTATCTTGATACATCACCAAGGTGCCGTTTTCCGCCACATAAATCATACGATCTTGAATCGGTGAAAACGTATCGCGCAAACTGTAATACTGACGACCCGATGCAGCCGAAAACAAAATGCCCTTCTCTTCTAACTGCAAAAACAGATCAAAGAAATCAGGGTCTAAACGACCGTATTGGTCAAGCAAGGTGCCATCCATATCGGCGGCGATAAATTTAATACTAGCTTGTGACATCAACTTAAACTCTATAAATGGTGCAGCGCAAATCACTCAAAAAGTGGAGCAAGGCTGCTAAAAATTAGCTAGTAAGGTACAGGATCTTGGATGAATCTCAAGATGAAATCGCCTCAGAAATCAAGATAGCAATCCCTCTCAAAACAGGTACAATCCTCGCTCGATTTTTATTCGCGTGGACTCTCAATCATGCACTCGCCTGAACAATGCTTTACTCGATTTGCTGCAGACATTTCTGGCTACGATTTGCCAGCGCAGTTTACGTTTCCGTTCTACTACACGCCTCATCCATTGTGTGTGTTGGCTGCTGAGCAATTGCAACAGCACCTAATGACACAAACTGACTTCGAACATGATTTCGGGCTTGAGAATGAGCAAAGCGGACGCGGCAAGATGTTCGGAGTTTTGCTAGTACGTAACCCACAAGGTGAGCTTGGTTTTTTCAGCGCCTTTTCCGGCAAGATTGCTGATCAGAATTTACTACCCGGTTTTGTTCCGCCAGTGTTCGATATGCTGACAGAAGAAGGATTTTTCCGCAACGAAACCGACGCAATCAACGCGGCAAATGCACAGTACAAAGCCTTTGCTGCCAATCCAGAACTAGCACAACTGAAAGCTGAAATTAAAGCCGACCGCACGGCTTATGCGCAAGAAGAAAATGCTCACCGCCAAGTGATGATTGCAAGACGTGCAGAACGCAAACAGCAGCGTAAGCAAGGTGAGCAAACGCTAAGTTCAGAAGAGTTAAAAGCGCTGTTGGACGATTTGGGCAAACAGAGCGTGGCTGAAAAAAACGTCCTCAAGTACCTCAAGCAAGCTTGGGATGAAAAGTTAGCAATCAAAGAAGTGCGCCTATCAGAGTTAGAGCAGACATTGGCATCGCTAAAAGAGCAACGCAGAGTCTTGTCTAATGCCCTGCAACACAAACTGCATAAACAATACCAATTCTTAGATAATCGAAGTGCAAAACGCGACTTAGTTGACATTTTTGCCCATACCACTAACCCAGTGCCACCAGCAGGTTCAGGTGAGTGTGCGGCACCTAAATTACTTCAATTTGCATATAAACATGGCTACCAACCGCTTGCTTTAGCGGAGTTTTGGTGGGGCGCTTCACCTAAGTCGGAAGTGCGCCAACACAAGAAATTCTACCCATCGTGCAACAGTAAGTGTCAGCCAATTTTGGGCCATATGATGCAAGGCTTGGAGGTGGAAGCAAACCCATTAGCAGAGAACTGGGCAGAAGACAAAGAGCTAGAAATCCTATACCAAGACGAAGCAATGGTGATAGTGAACAAGCCTTCTGGCTTGCTTTCCGTTCCGGGTAAAACCATCAAAGATTCAGCCTATACGCGCCTACAAACTCTGTTCCCAGACGTAGAAGGCCCATTTGTGATTCATCGTTTGGATATGGCGACGTCGGGCATTTTGGTATTTGCTTTGACCAAACGGGCGAATAAGAGCCTGCAAAAACAGTTCATCAGCCGTGGTGTACAAAAGCGTTATATGGCGCTGCTAGAAGGTATATTAACCGAGTCTGAAGGTGAGATCTCACTGCCAATGCGTGGTGACCCTGACGACCGACCACGCCAGCTTGTGTGCTTTGAACATGGTAAGCCAGCCGAAACTTACTGGCAGTTAATTGAAGTGAAAGGCGAGCGTAGCAAGGTGTACATGTACCCAAAAACCGGACGTACTCACCAATTACGTGTGCACTGCGCGCACCATATGGGCTTGAACATGCCCATGGTCGGCGATGGCCTGTATGGCGAGAAAGCTAACCGCCTGCACTTGCATGCGGAGATGTTAGAGTTGAACCATCCTTACAGCAAAGAACGCATGCGATTTCAGGCTGATTGTGAATTCTAGTGCCTGCGAGTCGGGGAATACACCTCGACACCGCATCCGCATCCGCATCCGCATCCGCATCCGCATCCGCATCCGCAAGGTAATGCTGTTCTAAATAGCTCTAAAACACCACCTGTTACTGCGTACTCTTATTTAAAGAAAGCTGTCCTATACTCATTCCAACCGTCCCGATATTTTTGATAAGGTTGAATATGAAGGAACTTGCCAAACTTGCCCAGCCAGGCGCACTCACAGACCCAACCACTCACGCTGAGTTTTTAACCTTTGCGCTTAAGGACCAATGGATGCACATCGATGAGATTACGTCCGCCCTTTCACAACTGCCGGGCATCGAGAAATCGATCCGACAAAAAGACCCTTCGGCCAATCTGAGTGTCACTTATGGCTTTTCAGCTAACGCTTGGCCTATGCTTTTTCCTGATGTTGCATTGCCATCAGAGTTACATCCATTTCCTCAAATGGAAAATGGTCCAAGACGCTTTCCCTCTACTGAGGGTGACATTTTCTTAATGATCAAATCAGAACGAAAAGACCTTAACTTCCAGGTAGCCAAGTACAGCGCAAAAGCACTCAAAACAATTACAAACTTAATCGAAGATGTTCAAGGCTTTAAGTACCTAGATAATCGAGACATGATTGACTTTGTTGATGGCACGGAAAACCCAATCGATCATGAGCGCATCGCCTCTGTTGTCGTCGCCAACGGGAATGAAAACGAAATCGGTGGCAGCTATTTAGTGGTTCAACGTTATGTCGATCGTGATAATGACTGGGATGCATTACCTACAGAGCAGCAAGAGATGGTAGTCGGTCGAACGAAAATGGATGACATTGAACTAGACGATGACACCAAACCCGTTTGGGCGCATAACGCGAAAAGCAAAGTAGAAATTGAGGGGGAAGAGATCAAAATGTTTCGTCAAAACCGTCCTTACGGCAATGCGTTAGAGCACGGAACCATGTTCGTCGGATTTTCCGCTTCGGTTTCGGTTATTGAAACCTCTCTCACTCAAATGATTCATGCTGACGATCAAGGCCATTACGATCGGCTGCTGGATTTCGTAGAAGCTAAAACGGGGAACAATTACTTTGTTCCGCCGACTTCCTTCCTTGAACAACGTTTTGAAGACTGAACGAAAACGCCCCTCTATTCGATAGCGTTGTAAAAACAAGAAGAGTGGTAAATCAATCCACTCTTCTTGTCACACCAATTTCACTAAATCCATCACCATCAATCAATCAATGAACGATGTTAACTCACCTTAAACTTCGTCCACACCTGCGAGCGCCAGCGTCTTGCCATGATGATACCTCGTACCCATTCATCCAGGGCAATCGCCATCCATGCGCCAATGACACCATAGCCAAGATGAATACCGAAGATATAGGAGAACACGACACCTAATCCCCACATACTCAGAATCCCCATTTGAACAGGGAACTTAATATCACCCGCTCCTTTCAGTGCCGAGATGAAAATTAAGTTAAATACGCGCCCGGCTTCTAGCAGGATCGACCCCATAATCAGAGTGCCGGTCAACGCCAAGATTTCGGGCTGATCGGTGAACACCGCTAAAATGTCATCACGGAAAAAATAAATCAAAGCCGTCACAACGGTTGAGGCTACAAAACCCACCAAGAAATAGATTTGTACGCGCTTAAGAATACTGGTTACCCAACCTTTGCCAATGTAGTACCCCGTCTGGATTTGCGCGGCCTGACCGATTGCCAACGCAAACGCAAACGAGAAACGTGCAATATTTTGCGCATAAGTCAGAGCGGCAAGTGATGATGTGCCCATCTGTACCACAAAGTAGACAATACAGATTTGTGCCATATTGTAAGATAGCACCTCTCCAGCGTTCATACCGCCAATCTTGAGAATCTTTTTATAAACCTCACCCGGCACTTGCTTAAACTTAGACATTGGCACTTCAATGCGGCTACGGGTAAGAATCACGCCAAGCATCAATGTTCCAATCACTTGGCTAACCACAGTTGCCACTGCAACCCCCTCTACACCATACACCGGTAAACCGAACGGTTGATAAAGAGCAATATAGTTACCAATAATGTTAAACACGCCACTGATCAAGTTCACTACCATTGGCGAACGTGAATAGCCATGGCTACGCAAAATCGTTGTGAAAACAATACCCATGGTGACGTTAAACGTCATTGCACCGCTGATCAGCAGATATTCACGAGCATACTGTTCCACTTGAGCTTCAAGGCCGTAATACGGTAAGAAGAACACCGCACCAATGACAGCGAGCACACTAAGAAACACACCCACAATCACCGACAGTACAATACTCGCAACGCCGACGTTCACTGAATCATTCTCACGCCCTGCACCGTTATATTGCGCAATCAATATCCCTGTTCCGCTGCTAACGAAAGTCGAAACAATGATAAGGAAGAACGTAAGTTGAGTGATAACACCGACCGCAGATACCGCTTTATCTGAGTAACCACTTAGCATGAACACATCACTAGTGCCTAGTGCTGTCCTTAGCAGTATTTCAACAAGTATCGGCCAAGCCAATGCCACAATGGACATGCGCTGGTTGATGTTTTGGCTTTTCGGCATCTATCTGACCTTTCTTAAAACTAAAAACTGCTCCACAGAAAACTGTGAAGCAGTTGGTATTATTGACTGATTTTGTGCGCGGATTGTATAACTTTTGTACTCAAAGTCACGTTACTTTTAAGGTTATTTTTAAGAAAATGCCCCCTCGACCGCTCCATCCACACTGAAACCATAACGTCACGCTATCATTTAGTGCCTATTGTTTGATAATGGCGATTTTTTCTAGCTCTAAGCCTGGCTTAACAAAGTCAATATCTAAGGTGTAAAAACCCGGGGTCAACTTCACTTGTAAACCTTCGACCGTGATTAACTCACCGTCGGTGCCGTGCAATGGCAGCGTCATGCTAAAATCACCATTAAACGACAAACTGCACGATGATTGCGCCAACGAATCTCGCTCGTACTTCATCACACCATTAAACTGGTAAACCCCTGCCTCACGGACTTCGATAACCACCGAAGCATTCACTTTTGTATTCAGTACAATATCTTGACCAATAGGTTGAATTTGCCCCTCTGGCGCTTCGTTTTGCGCAACAAATGTTTTGATCGGCTCATACGCCTTCAACGGGCGATCCATAACTGGCGCAGCCATAATAAAGCGACAAATGTTCATCGCACTGCGTTGTAATTCGCCAATGGTGAGCGTGCCGTTTTCCAACGCTTCTAACGTGTCATCGCCCATAGCATTGCTTTCAGCGCCATCATTTTCCACCACCATATACAGGTCATTTTGTGCACGCACCATGAACGAGGTGAAGGTTTTACTCTCCGCTCCAGCTTCAACAGGATCGTTCATTTTCGCCCACCAATCCGTCATGACGATACCAGTGTAGCCCCATTCTTCACGCAAAATCGTGGTGTTAAGATCATAGTTTGATGCCGCCCAATGACCATTAACCGGGTTATACGACGTCATGATGGTCGATGCCTGCCCCTCTTTCACCGCCATCTCGAAAGGTTTAATATGCACTTCACGTAGCGCACGTTCCGACATAATGCTGTCGACATCAACACGCGCGGTTTCCTGATCGTTTGCCGCATAATGTTTGATGGTGCCCGACACCCCCGCCTTACTTAAGCCACGAGTTTGCGCCGCCGCCATGACACCCGTCATAAACGGGTCTTCAGAGAAATACTCAAAGTTACGGCCATTTAATGGATGACGATGAATATTAATGCCAGGACCAAGCAAGGTATCGATGTGATTCGCTCGTAGCTCTTGGCCGATCAAATAAAACAACTCTTCGTTCAACGCTGAGTTCCAAGTACAACCGAGCAACGTGCCGATCGGAACTTGGGTCGCTTTATGACCGCTGTCCATACGGATTCCAGAAGGGCCATCCGCTGCTGCTGCAACTGGAATCCCCAATTCAAACAGACTGTCACACACCCCTCCAAAGGCAGCAGCCGTCCCCGGCGTGACTTTTGGGCTGCACATGCCTTCACCGCGAACAATGGTTGCTAACTGCTCTGGTGTCATTTGAGCGACAAACGTGGCTAGGCTTGCTTTGCCCTGCTTAACGTCGATAAGTTTAATGCCTTGGTTACCGGTGATTTCATAACTGCGTGGCATGTTCGCTTGAATACGTTCCGCCAGATTTACTGTGCGCTGTGGTACTGCTTCACGGCTCAAATGGAACACACCATTATCATTCTTTTGTGCTGGCTTGATACGTTCAAACTCATGGATAGGCGCACAAGCTTCACTTAGCGCTTCAATCACCAACAGCGCTTCCAGCTCCAGCGTTGCTTCGATAGCTTGAGCATGACGCACACTGCCACCCAAGCAGAACTGATAAGTCCCCGCTTCTAAAACGTAGCAGCTACGATGACCCGTCACGCCGCTGTCATCGTAAGAAGCCAACGATGCAACCGGAACGGAAATGCGCACCACTTCACTTGCGCCTGGTTGAATTGTTTGCGTTTTGGCAAAGCCTGCCAGAACTCGCGAAGGCTTACCCAATTCACCCTGTGGCGCTTCAACATACAGTTGCACAACCTCTTTACTAGCAAACTCTTTGCCCAGGTTGGTTACCTTGATATCAAAGTGAATAACAGCGTCAGCCCCCGCACCTTCGTACTTGAACATCACTAATTCGCGCTGAAATTCGGTGTAAGATAAACCTGCACCAAATTCAAACTGCACCACTTCCGGATTGAAAGTTTCAAAATAACGGTAGCCAACGTAAATATCTTCCGCGTAGACGTTGCGATCTTTGCGTCCAAAGTTAGCAGACGATGGATAGTCAGCCAGTTGGTAAGCAATCGAATCCGTCAGGCGTCCACTTGGTGATTGTAAACCAGACACCACATCCGCCAGACCATGACCACCTTCCATACCAGCCGCCCAGCTATATAGTACCGCTTTGATTGACGAGTGATTTTCAACGGAATTAAGCCACGCCATGTCCATGATGTTGGTCACGTTCATTACAATAATCACATCGGTGAAATGACGATTCACTTTCGCGATCATGTCCAACTCTTTCTCAGTCAGGCGATAACTGCCCGCTTCATCCGCATTATCTTGGTCTTCACCAGCGGTACGGCCAATAAAGACCATCGCCTTGTTCGATTGTTCGGCCGCTTTCGCCACCAGATCGTCAGTCAATGGCATTTCTTGCTGGAACCAAGGCTCGGCAGCCCAACCACCACCGCCATCATCAAATGGGTGATCCGCAATCCAGTCTTGATAAATCGCAACTAACTCTTCATTCAAACGCACATGACTATTCGCACGCAGACCATCTAACGCACTGATTGCGTATGGAACGTTTACCGCGCCACCAGAGCCAGTACCACTGCGGTAAGTGTCGATTTGGCAACGACCAAACAGAGAAACGTTATCTTGCGCGTTCAATGGCAGCGCAGAGTCAGTATTTTTCAGCAGTACGATCCCTTCTGCCGCGGCTTGGCGGCTGACTGGGACCAGGTTATTTTGCGCTTGGCTAATTCGATTATTGTTCATATACAACCACACAACCGTTCACTTTTGTTTCTTGGAATGAGATCTGACTAAGTACGACTCTTGCGTCATGCGAAGTCACGTTATTAATTATTGAAATTAACAGGGGATGTGCTCGGAATTTTTCTTTAAAGAAAAACGTCACTAGCCCCGCAAAAACAGGCTAAAAACACCGGTTAAGATTCTTTTTACTGTGGAGAAATAGTATGCTGAGCAGGTGCGCCATTCTACCAAAATGGCGACAAAAAAAAGGAATATCGCGACATGAGCATTACCTATCAACTCAAAGCACATCAGAAACATCCCCACCTTAAGTTTGCTTACGTGGATGGGCATCATCATTGCGATTTTGCCGCGCATAAACATGACTTTTCTGAACTGTTTTTGGTGGTAAGCGGTAGCGGTAAGCACACGGTCGCCAACTACGAGTATCCGCTGCATAAAGGCGATGTGTTTGTCATCAACGGCGATATTGAACACGGCTTTCGAGATGTCAATAGACTCAAAATTATCAACTTAATGTTCGACTCACAAACCCCATTTTTTGAAATCCCTTCGATGCGTCAGTTGTCTGGTTATCAAGCCATGTTCAAAGTAGAGCCCATTGCACGCCAGACCACAGAATACAAGGCGAAGCTCACTCTCGACTGCCAGCAATTGCCAAAAATTGAACGCCTGCTCCACACGTTAAAAAATGAATACCAAGCGTCACAACCAGGGTTTGAGGTCATGCTCACGAGCTTAATGCAGCAGTTGGTTATCGCATTAGCGCGCATGTATCAAAATCAAAGCGAGGACTTGCCACAGACCACTTTGGCACTAAGCCGAGCATTGGTCTTTATTGAGCAACATTTTAACGATATCGGGGTGAATAGTGACGCGATAGCCAAAGCGGCCTTTATCAGTAAACGTCAATTAGAAAGGCTATTTCGCCAGTTCTTAAACACCTCTCCAAATCAATACCTGCGAGAAGTACAGCTCAATTACGCCACCAAACTGCTGTGTGATGAAAATGAACGCTCGGTGCTGAACATCGCCGAAGAATGTGGCTTTGCCGACAGTAATTATTTCTCGAAGTGCTTTAAGCAGAAATTTCAGCGCAGTCCGAGAAGTTACCGCAAAGAATATTTCTTACACGACATAAAAAAGCCGCTCTCTGAGCGGCTATGAATGGGCATCCATTCACTGCAATATAATCGAGCTCCCCCGTTAGTACTCAAACAACTTGGAACACATCAAGGCTCCTGTTTTGACTCTATTCTCTCGCATATTGCTAACTTAATGTGGTGCAGCCCCCAAGAACTGCACCCGAGTTATGAGCAAAAGCAGTGATTACCACCACATATCTGCTTGGAAACCAACAATAAAATCACCATCTTTACTGTTACCATCTCGGTCTTCACCACCTAGGTAAGAAGCAAGCAAACGGATTTCCGGGTTCGGACCAAAGCCAGAACTTACCACCATCGTTGGTGCAACCGTCAGTTTGTAATCGTACGAACTGTTTGATTCACCGTTACGATCTTCATAGTTGTACATCATGCCGCCTTCTGTCGCGATAAAGAAGTTTTGCGCAACAGGGAAGGAAGGACGAACCATTGCTGACACCCACCCGTCTGAAGATTTATCTTCAAAATCATTATATTGCGTTTGGATTGAGTGGAAAACGCTCACGCCATTTTCAAAGAAGTAACCACCCCAAACCAAACCACGCACCGACATGTTGTCCTCATCAACCGCTTTAACACATGAGGTACCACAGCCTGAACCTGTGGTTAGCCAGCTTTGATAATCACTACCAGGTTTGTACGTGTTGTAAGTGGTGATAGTGCCACCTAACAGGTTACCTGAACCTAAACCTTTACCCGCTTGAACAATGTACTTAGTAAAGCCTTTATCAGACAAACCAAACACAGAATCGCTGTTGTAAATACCGGTCATTTCAAAGCCGCTTTCAGCGAAAACCTCGTCCTCACCAAACAGTTTCACTACGTTATCTGGCATGAACTTCGCCATCGCCATCACTTCAAGTGAGCCAAAGTTTACTCCTGCATGCAACGCATGCATGATATTGTTACTATCACCCCAAAAATTGGCATCACCTGAGTCATCACTAGCAATGTAAGCAAAATCCCATGCATTACCACCTAGTTGGACGCCTTCAATACCAAACCCCGTCCCTGACATATCGGTATAGAAGAAGTCGGTCATGAAAATATAATTTTCTTTACCGTAAAAACGCTTACCCCCCCAGATAACACCTGTTTCAGAAACGTTTTCAAACTCAACGAACGTTTCAACTAAACCAACTTCACTGTTTGCTGCATCTGCGTTTGTACCAAGTTGGTTAGACGCTAGTTGTGCGTTGTTAGCGCCAAGGCGAGTTTTGATTCGGATTTTTTGATCTGCGTCATTAACAAAGTTTTTCTGTAGCGCAAGCTCAAAATGGTTGTCAGACTCCACACCCATGCGACCTAAACGCTCTTTCGATGCAGGGAATTTAGCGCGTTTAAAATCGTCATTTTCACTGAAAAGAGCGCCAGCACGGAAATAACCGTGGAACTCAAAACCATCGGATTTCTCAGCGTGAACAACCGGTGCTGCGGATAAACCTGCTGTCGCAACCAAGCAAGCAAGGGTAAGCTTAGAAAGTTTCATATTAACTCCATGTTCTATCAAATGCCTTCAAAGAAAGCGCTTTCTTTTTATTTTAAAAAAAACTGAACATCCATGACGATCACAATGAATATGCATGCGTTCAATAGTACAATGAAACCAATAATATATAGCCTCAAGTACTTTGTTCAGTATGTTGAAATTATAAATTGATCATTAAGCATAAACCGTGACCCCGCCCATCAAAGAAAGCGCTTTCTTGGTTATTGATCACAAATCTATATACAAATTATCAATTTCTTGTCTAGTGACCTTTGAGTATGCCCATTTATGTATCAGAGAGTTATCTATAAACAGGCCCCAAAAGCATCCAAATTAAGAAAAGCAAAAAGCTCGCAAAATCACTTTTGCGAGCTTTGGTTACACATTTTGATTACGGTTTCGCAAAACGCACGTTATCTAAACTAAATGTCATCGCGGCTGTAGGCTCAAACACGAGTAAGTTAGTGATAGCCGCTGGGTCAGCTTGATTGCCAGCGACAAAACGGTTTGTTTGTGCAAGCAGGTCCGCGAGCTTAATTCGCACTTCACCCCATTGTCCCATTTCTGGCAATGTTACCGTCATGTCAGATGCTTTAGGCCACCCGCTGTCGGTTTTCACCATCAGTTCACTGCCATCGGTCATCTCATCCACTTTGATATCAAACACTAATTCACCCGTTTCCAACCAGTGTCTTATATCCGTTGTCGGTGAACGGAAGTAGATGTTACCTGCGCCATTTTGTTTTGTAATCTTAAGCACTTTACCGCGGCTAACCTCGTCAATTTCTTCATGCTCGATGAGATTCATTGGATCGTAGCTGCCATATGCGAGGCTGCTGTTGAGCGCATCTTCAAAAATCGCCAACAGTGGACCATCTGCGTAACTGTCATCTTGTGCCAAAATGGCTGGTGCTTTAAGACCATCTAGTACGATCGCTTGATCACCTACCGCTGCACAACCTTTGCCTTTCCATCGATCAACACCACAACGATAAACTTTGACGGAATCTACAAGCAAGGTTTTCGGATAATCGTTATCATCCACACCTTTTTCATTCGCATTCGCCGACCAGGCACCACCGACCGCCAGATTGAGTAATAAGTGGAATCGCTCATCAAAAGGCGCTGGGGATTTTGCATTCACCAGTTGGCCATCAACTTCATATTGACTGTACCAACCATCAGCCGTTTGTGTCGCATAGTGAATATTGTCTACATACCAGCGGATTTCGCCCTCTTCCCACTCAATTGCATAGGTGTGAAAACCATCGGCTGGATTGACCCCATCTGGTAAGGTAGCCGCTTGCCCTGTATATACGTTATCAGGCCATTTTTTTCCGTAATGTAAGCTGCCGTATATGCGATTTTCTTTATCACCCGGTTTCGCCCCTGGCGCATCAGATTGCGCTTTTAAGTTCACCGCTTCTAAAATATCGATTTCGCCTGATGCTGCCCAAGTGCCGTATTTATTGTCAGTTGGTAACATCCAAAATGCAGGCCAAGTTCCCTGACCGGTTGGCAGTTTAGCGCGGATTTCAAAACGACCATATTTGTGGTCTCGTTTACCTTTAGTGCGAAGGCGTGCCGAAGTATACGGTAGAGTTTTGTTTGCCCCCGGTTTACCTTCTGCGTCATCCGGGCCAGTAAAACTTTCTTTATGAGCTACGATGTGCAATAAGCCATCTTGAACAAAGGCATTGCGTGCGCGTTTAGTATAGCACTGCTGTTCATTGTTTCCTCCGCCCCAACAGTTTTCTTCTAAAGACCAATTACGACTGCTGATTTTGTCACCTTCAAACTCATCTTCCCATACTAGCTGCCATTTATCGCTTGGTTCAACAGGAGTATTAGTTAATACAGTAGGCTTTTTAGTTAAGCTGAAATCCGTTCCACCATCGTGGTCACCAGTTGATTGACACCCTGCCAACAAACCCATGGTCACAGCGAGGCCAAGTGGTTTGAGTATGTTTTTTTGCATCCAAGTTCTCCAGCAGCATATGCGCTGCAAATGTTACTAATCAATCCATATCGCATACTGCTTTTGCCTGCACTGATCGCGCTGCACAAACACATATGCTGACAATTATTATTGTTAAAATTCGGCTATACCTTGTGATATAGCCGATTATGATTAAAGCGATATCAAATCCGATAACGCTTTAACTTGACGTTTTAGTTAGTTAAACCAAGAGATGTTTCTAAATTGAATATCTGCACCCGTCAGGCCATCCTTACCCTCGTTGTGAACCATGAATGGTGCAACAACCTTGGTTAAATCCGGTGCGCCTGAGAACTTAGAGATGTCAACTTCTATGACTTGCCATTCTTCAGTCAACGTATACTCACCCTCGTTAATACGAATTGAGTGATTAGAAGCCCATTGCCCCCCCGTATCCGATTGGAAGCCAACACCAAAACCAAACTCAGCCAGTGGCTTACCGTTTTCGGTGGTACCACGGATCTCAAACTTCAGTGTTTTAATATCGCTAAAGTCACGGACACTGTTATCACCAATATGGGCACCCCATCCCCAATCGAGCGCGCTAGCAGGGTCCGTCGCAATGGTCAAGATGCCGTTATCATCAATGCCAGCCCAAGCGGTGCCTTCCCACGCAAATGCATCTGCGCCTTCATAAACAGCCGAACCCAGAACTCGGAACTCTCCGTCAACAAGCGGCTCATCCGGTTGTACGATAGGTGCATTCGGTGGTGCCAACACATCAGCCATCAACGAAGACAAAACACCTCCATAGCTTGCCGTAAAATCACAATCTCGCGTCAAACCCAGTTGGTTTAACGTTTCAACTTTGTCCCAAGCAACGTATTTGACATTACAATCCATATCAATCAAGCCAAAGTGCTGCTCTGAATGCCCATCATTATTCGCATCCCCTTTCCATGGCTCATCAAATGCTTGGAAGAAGAAGAGTGACACATTTTCATTCGCTGAAAAATCACGCATATCATCGTGGAATCTTTTCTGCTTGTATTCATCCGCAGCTTGAGTACCACCCGCACCGTACGCTTCGGTAGAAAGAGAAGACCACCCCGTTTCGCCGATATGAATTGGCTTAGTTGGATCGACACTGTTGATAAATTGTTGAGCGAGGGCAAATTGCTCCAAGGAACGAACATAAGCTTTGTCCATTGACAGAGCTATCTGCTCTTCCTTAGTAAGGGATTGATCCTGCTCTGATATTTTCCAATCCGTTTTAAAAATCGGATCCCACTGAGTATCATGGAAAGCATAGGTATGTAGGGAAACGTAGTCCACCGCTTGAATAAGCGCTTTAAGATCAGATTGTTCATTGTGGTTTGCATTGGCATCTTGTCCTGCCCACACAGCCCAGTTATCTGACGTGGTCACCCACAAGTCTTTCGTCGCGTCATTTTCTTGCTTCCAACTTTGAAGGTCATTGACGTGATTAAGAATGATAGATGGGTGAACTTTGTAACTCGCAGCCCAATTGACCATCGCCTCATTGCCCACAGCAATCACTTTAACGATATCAGGGTATTCAAGAGCCAGCTCCTTAGCTTTCGCTAATTCCAACTGGTTATTTGGCGAATCAACTGAAGAGTCAATTGCCTGGCCAGTCCATGAGTTCAG
Organism: Vibrio sp. PNB23_22_6; assembly: GCF_052877535.1. Classification (NCBI taxonomy): domain Bacteria; kingdom Pseudomonadati; phylum Pseudomonadota; class Gammaproteobacteria; order Vibrionales; family Vibrionaceae; genus Vibrio; species Vibrio sp. PNB23_22_6. The sequence continues at coordinate 53,743 of NZ_JBNFXP010000002.1, forward strand.
AGCATCAATCCAAACACCTAGCATCACATACATTTCAAAGTTTTCATCTTCTGCTTTGAGAAGACGAATCGCTTCAAGAAGATTTTCCGTGTTACTCTCACCATCAAGGCCTTTAAAGCCTTGTGTGTTGTACGTACGGATGACCTTAATCCCCATGGCAGAAAGAACTCGCATATCTTCCATCTGATCAGCCACAGAAGGAACCGTATCACCATCCATTCGTTCTTTCGTTCGCCACGCGCCATATGAAATGGCTTGGTACTCTGGATTACCTAATAACGGTTTGCCTGAGTCTGACGTCGGGTAAGTTTCAGGTTTCGGTTGAGCAAGTAAACCATAACCTTCATGACGAATGTTGTGCCAATAAAAAACTTTGTCATTGGTTTCGCTCATGAAGTCAAAAAAGATGACTTTTTGGTTAAAAGTAAAGTCAGAATTAAGTTCACCACCTACTAAGTTGTTGAAATCAAATGTAAGCAGCTCCCATTCGTTGGCTTTCGTCGTTTTCACTTCTACTTCAGCAAATTCATCCGAATTAGCTTTGTTTTCCACTTTGAGTCGAACTGGAATGTCAGCCGCTGGCGCATAAACCCAAACAGTAATAAGACTGCGTTCCTGATCCAAATCTAACGTTTTGGTATCAGATAAAATGGTGCCTGCCCATGGCTTCGCGTCGGCTGCTCTCGATGTTTTAAGAACCGTGCCTACTGGTTCAGATACGTTCAGCGCACTACTAGAAAGGCTATTTGGATTTACAACTCCTAGTTCAGTCACCGCACCTTCGAAATCAGACGGTGCAGACAGATCCATTACGTAATCTGGTGCAACGGATACTGTTGGCGTAACAACCTCCCCCCCATTATCACCTCCGTCAGTAGGTGGCGGATCAGTTTTGACACTGTCGCCACCACACCCCAGTAGTGCAAGGCTAATCGCAGAACACAGTGCAGCTTTGGCAAATTGAGACCGCTGATTAATTATTCTCATTCTATCTTTCCTTGTTGTTTCATGTTGACCTTTCCCACAAAAGAAAGCGCTTTCTTTGGCGAGCGTTCAATTTTTCTTGATGTGTGGTATCTACGATGTATCTCGGTCACTTATTACAGTCTTCACAGACATAAAAGAGACAATACATATCTACATCATAATGTCATTAACAAACAAAAACGTGAGATACTCCATAAAGAAAGCGCTTTCTTTATGCATTGATCACATGACGTACAAAATATTAATAAAATTGGGTGCCGTGATAATTAGGCTGGAACAAATTTTGTAATTGTGATGTTTTCTCTTTAGCTATCATCACAATACAAGTAATATGGTGCCTATTATGTAGAGGATAAGGTACTTCCCGTTGATCACAATTAAAGAAGTCTCTGAGTTGGCTAATGTGTCTCAGTCGACCGTCTCTCGCGTACTAAATGGACACCCTACGGTTAAAGAAGTTAATCGAAAAAAAGTATTTGATGCCATTGAGAAGCTTGGCTACAAACCCAATGCATTTGCCCAAGCTCTCGCATCGAGTCGTTCAAACAGTATTGGTATGCTTGTCGGGTCGTTAGATGGCCCATTTTATGGACCATTAATGCACAATGCTGAAAACACTGTTCGTGATAGCAACAATCACCTGATCGTTACCAGCGGTTTAGAGTCACACGCAAGAGAAATTGATTCGATCAACTTCTTGCGCTCCAAACAAGTCGATGGACTGATTATCCATTCAGATATGTTATCTGACGATGAGTTGATTGATGTCATTGAGAAGAATCCCGCGACCATCGTACTCAACCGTTATATTCCAGAAGTTGCCAATAAATGCATTTTTATCGATAACGAACTGGGGGGCTATCTCGCCACAAAACACATGCTAGAGCGTGGGCATACTAAAGTGGCCTGCATCACAGGTCAGCTAAGTAAAATTGACAGTCGTGATCGTTTGCAAGGTTACCGCCATGCACTAACTGAATTTGGGATAGAATTTGACACGAACCTGATAGTCGAGGGCCGCTTTGACCATGAGGAGCGCGGATTAAATCACATGTGCGCCCGCCGTTTACTAGAACGAGACTCGAACATTACCGCCATTTTCTGCCATAACGACAACATTGCATTAGCGGTGTACGACGTCGCCTATGACCGCGGCTTAGAAATCGGACGCGATATTTCCGTTGTCGGTTTTGATAACGACAGCCACAGCCAACACATGCGGCCAAAACTGACAACGGTAAACTTCCCGGTTCGAGAAATGGGGATTGAAGCGGCGAAAGGAGTGATTGCTTTGGTCAACAAGCAAGACTACTCACTCAAACATAAATTAACACCAGAGTTAATAGTGCGCGAGTCTGTTGTAGAAAGGTAAGTTACTGATTTTAAACGTTATCAATAAAAAAGGCCCCGATATGATATCGGGGCCTTTATTTTATCGGTTTGGTTTATGGGCGTAATAATGCTTCCGGAATGGACACCACCACTTTCTCAATCTCTCCTGAACGAGCAAAGATAGGGTCGCTCAGCTCCTTCGAGATAACTAGGCTATCCGCCACAAGACACTCACCTGTTGATTTTGTGAGTATAATACCCATTTGCTGATCAGCCCCTACGACCTTATAAATAAATGGTACTTGACAGAGGGTAAATGCCAATTGATCTTTTTCTACCACATAACTTTGCGTATTGCCCGCCACGCTTTGACAAGAGAACGATGCTGGCTCAGTCAGGAATTCATTACGATTGAGCAATCGAGGATCGATACGAATTTCACCGTTTTCCACCATAATACCGAGCTCAGTAAAGCGCGTGATCACTTCTTCTTTCACTTGACCAGTCATGCCCGGTTGCTGCGCACCAGCATGCTTTGGCGTGTGCGAGTATGGGTCAGTTGGGAATGCGCCGTAATTTTCTGGTGTTTTATTAAAGCCAATACCAGCGCGTACGCGGTAGTAGTATTCCGCTAACTTTTGCGTTTCTTCGCTATTGGCATCAAGTTCACGCGCCACCAAGTAGTTTTCTTGCACAGCAAGCAATAGCTTGGAAACCATATGCCAGTAGATACTACCCAGTCCTTCGTAACCAAACATGGTGCCTGAGCGGCCAGTAAACGCTTTGTGATTGAATACTTCTTCGTAAAGCGCCTCTACCCCTTCCCAGTCTTCATCTGTCGCGTCGGCGTAATCACCACACAACTTGTGGATTTGCGCTTTCAAGTAGCCATTGTTTTCTAGGCTCGCATGAAAGTGGAATTGACCTTGCGCATCAGCCATCACCAAACGTTGATCGCCTTTGCCCAACATTTTGCTTAGCACTGGTATCGCGCTAATTTGCTCCTCGGTCAGGCAATTCTTATTCATGAATGCACTTAAGTCACGATCTGGATACAACATGAAGCTGTCTTGATCTTCGCGATACATCTCGCTAGCGAATAGGTTATCCAGTAAGGTCACCGCTTGTGCTGGTGTAAGTACACCTGCACTTAATACTGCAACTTGACCTTCCAACATTGGGTACAACTCTTCAACCTGCAGGCTTTCTGCTGAGTAAGTCAGAATGTTGTACGCATTGTACAACCCATCTTCGCGTAAGTTGCTAGCAATGCTGGCATCCAATACCGTTAAGCTCACCTCAAGCAGCTGCTGAATCGCTGATGCTTCTACTGTCGTCTTGCCAGAAAAGCCATTTACACGGTAAACACGTTGACGGAAATCTTCTGCGGCTTTTTCTAGCTGAGTCAGAATCGCTTTGCGGGTTTGGCGCGTCACCGTTTCTTGACGGATCTCTTTTGCTGCCTCAGACAGAATACGTGTGGTTGAAAGTAACCATTCGAACACCTCTTTCGACATGCTGACGGAAGCAGGCGCATCGGCAAGCAGTTGCTGCAAAAAGGCAATATAACGACGCATGTAATATAACGTGACCATCGACAAACCATTGCCGACAATAGCGTTGTTGGCATCGTTCCATTCCGGACGCTGGGTATTCAGCCAAATACCGCCATCCAGAACCAAGTTGCTGAGCTTCGCCAACAGTGGCACTAGCACTTTCTCGGTCAAGTTAACCATGTAAATGTCGTTGTCACGACCAAGAACCAATCGACCATCGCTGCCCATTGCATCAACGCGTTGTTCGATACTGTGTTGCAGCTCATCATTGAAGGTCACGGTGTCTTTCGGATTGTCGAACAGCTTCTCAACATCGCACAACTCGTAAGGCACGTTGGCGTAGCTGAAGATATCTGACTGCATCAGTGCAAGTAGGTCTTCACGCTGATATTTATCTGCGAGTTCTAAGAACTTGAGCAAGTAGATGATTTGGTGATCCCCCCAGTAACCGATGTTACTCCATGGGTCATCCGCCTCTAGCATTTCCCAGTCAATGCCGTCTTTGGTGATGCGATATGGGTTGTAGCCGTCCATTGTAGATGCGTTCACAAACTTCGCTAAGAAAGATGGAATGAAGCCAGGATAGCTAAGCGCAATCGCCTCCCAGTTTTGGAAGATATCACGCCAGTTGCCTTGATAAGAAAGCAAACGCTCACCATTGTCGTCTTTAAGTTTGATTTCATAGTGGTTCCAAGGGCGGCTTGGATCGCCATGACGACGACCGAATGTCAGCGGCAGATATTCGTAGCTTAAACGGATTAACTGCGCATCTTCACTTTGCTTGGCCAGGCTGACAAGCTCTGTATGGGTAAACTGATCCGGTAGGTCGGCGAACAACCCGACGTGACGCTCAAACACAATGCGGTTGGCGTTGCGAATCGTCGCTAGCACATCTTTCTTGTCTAACGTGTAGTTGTTTTCAAATACCCCACCGCGCATGTTATTAAACAGTACGTTGGCGTAGTGGTGTACGCTGGTTGCTTCTTCAGCCGTAATTTGCCACGCATCTGCGCCAGACATCAAACTGATCAATTCTTGCTGGTTGGCAGCAATGCTCTGCTCAACTACTTCCGTCATGTTGATTGGCTGGACAAGACGGTGGCGCATCGCCGTAACATCACTGTGATTCTTGTCGATATCCGCAATAATCAACCAAGACTTGTTCTGATTTGCGTCGAGCTTAATAGACTTGTGGATCAAGTAGCTACCACGCACCCCTTTAGTTAGGGTTTCGTTACTAATTTCACGACCTTGACGGAACGCGCTCACTTGTTCGCTGCTCAATAGACGCTGACCGTAATCATTGTCGATACTAAACACGGTGGTTGCGAGCAAGGATTCGGCAGGCTCGGCACGATCACTGAGTTTCGCGTACATGGTGAAGAGCGCAAGTGAGCTACCATCGAGCAACTCATTCCACTTGTAAGCATCCACTAATGCACTCCGTGTTTGCAATGCCGACAATGGCGCACCAGATGGCAATAGGTTTTGCAGACCATCAATTAGCTCCATCTCTCGAGCCTTACCTGATAGGTCCGTGATTTGTGAGCGACGAACAAAACCAAACTCTTCACTGGTGTTCCAGCTGTATTGGAACTTTAGTTGTAACGTATGGTTAAGCTCTTCAAAAACAATCTTGTCACCAATGGTGTTTTTGTACAGATGACGCTCAACTTGGTACAACCCATCGTGATGGCGATTGAACGGTTCCCACATGGCAACGCCTTGCTCACCTGCGACTTTGATGATGGTTTTCGAACCAGTGTTTTCCGCACTCTCATGGATGTGGTCGACGGATTTGTATGGAAACAGCGCGTTCTCTGGACGAATGCGTCCCGCAGATAAGCTACCAGTGGATGAGATGAATAACCAGTGATCGCTAGCAGAAACCACACTGATGAAAAACGGGTTCATTTGGTCGACGTGAGAAATCTTGTAGTAACGTTCACCGTCTAAATCAACGAAACTTCCCTCTACGGTTGGGCTAGAAAAATGTTCAAAATTCATAATGTTCTTCCAATATTTATGAAAGCGCTTTCGAAAAGCACTTTTTTTAGACTAATTCGAGTGCTTTATCCGAGGTGATGGCAACGAGCGTAATGGTCTTCGGCGACTTTGGTCGGTTCGGGCACAGATTGTGTGCACACTTCAGTCGCTTTAAGGCAGCGGGTGGCAAACGGGCACCCTACACTGCTTGGCTTCCACAATGGGATATCGCCTTTCTTCGCCGTAAGCTCACGTTTTCCTGAGTTACCCACCTCTGGTACGGCGGATAACAGCAGCTGTGAATATGGGTGCTGCGGATTTTGTGTCACGTTATCACTATTACCCCACTCAACCATATGACCAACGTACATCACAGCCGTTTTCTCAGCAAAGTAGCGCGCAGTAGCGATATCGTGAGTAATGTACATAAAGGAGATGCCGTGCTTATCTTTCAAATCTGACATCAAGTTTAAGATACCTAAGCGCACTGACACATCGAGCATTGAGATAGGCTCATCAGCCAGAATGACTTCTGGATCAACCGCAATCGCACGGGCAATCGCCACACGTTGACGCTGGCCACCACTGAGTTCGTGCGGGTACTTTTCTGCCGTCTCTTTCACCGGAGAAAGACCTACCAGGTCAAGCAACTCGTACACTAATTTTGGAATTGCGTGCTTCTCTGCACGGTTATGAATCATCAACGGACGAGCAATGTGATGATAAATAGTATGCACTGGGTTTAACGAACCAAATGGGTCTTGGAAAATCATCTGCACCTGACGTGCGTATTCCAGTTCACCATGCTCTTTGATGTACTCACCGAGATCCTGACCTTTAAAAGTCACATTACCATCGGTTTTATCGTAGATACGAGTCAGTATGCGAGCACCAGTACTTTTTCCCGATCCTGATTCGCCCACGATAGCAAGCGCTTCGCCTTTACGCAGTTCAAATGATACATCGTTAACCGCACGCATCAGATTGCTTTTTGCAGACTGACCAAGTGGAAAGTCTTTCACCAGATTCTTTACTGAGAGAATCACTTCTGGGGTAGTTACATTGTCCATTCATCTCTCCCGATTACATCAAATGGCAGGACACTAGATTGCCATTGCTAACTGGCACCAGTGTTGGATCGCTCTTCTCGCACTGTGCAAAACATTCATTACAGCGTGCTTGGAAGTTACACCCTTGCGGGATCTTAAGTAGGTTCACAGGGTTGCCGGGAATGCCATAAAGGCGTTCTTTTGGCCCATGAATGGTTGGGAATGATGAGATCAAACCTTTGGTATACGGATGTTGTGGGTCGCCAAATACATTTTTCGCGTCACCCAACTCAATCAGATTACCGGCATACATCACACCAATACGATCAGCAATCTCTCCCATCAAGCTCAAATCGTGACTGATGAACAGAATCGAGAAGCCGAACTTACTCTTGAGTTCGTACAATTCATTGAGGATTTCACGCTCAACCACCACATCAAGAGCGGTGGTTGGCTCGTCCATAATGATCAGTTTTGGCTCTAGAGCCAATGCGATCGCGATGACAACGCGTTGGCGCATGCCACCACTCAATTGGTGTGGAAAACTTGCCATGCGATCGCCGTGAATACCGACGATGCCAAGTAGCTCAACCGCTCTACCATAGGCTTCTTTATAAGTGGTTTTACGGTGCGCCAAAATCACATCGGTGAGCTGTTCACCAATGGTGATCACTGGGTTGAGTGAATTCATTGCACTTTGGAATACTACTGACACGTCATTCCAACGGAATTTACGCAACTGTCTGTCGTTCATTTTCAGTACGTCCTGACCTTTGTAGAGAATTTCTCCTTCAGAGATCAGTGCAGGGGCTTTGTGCAAACGAGAGATGGCAAATGCCAACGTACTCTTGCCACAACCAGACTCACCCGCAATACCTAGCGTTTCACCCGGCGCAATGCTGATACTGACGTTGTTTACGGCACGAGCCACACCATTTGGTGACACGTAATCGACGCATAGGTTATTAATTTCTAATAAGTTGCTCATCTTAAACCTCGGCGCTTATCGGCTTCTTTTTTCAGTTTGTGCCACAGCTTGATGTGTGGACCAGTACGAAGTTTCGGGTTACTCACTTGGTCAATCGACATGTTGATCAGTGCCAGTGCACCACCTGTGATTGCGAGAGCCATCGCAGGGACTAACATCTCCCACCAAGCGCCGGTGTATAGAGACGAAGACGTTTGTGCCCAGTACAACATCGAGCCCCAGCTCACCTCTGTTGCGTCACCCAAACCTAGGATGCCAAGACCCGCCTCTGAGCCCATTGCGTAAATCACTGTGCCCAAGAAGCCACCAAATACGATCGAGACAAGGTTCGGTAGGATTTCGACTAGGATGATGCGGATTTTTGATTCACCCATTACTTCTGCCGAGATAATGAATTCTTTATTTCGAATCGCCATGGTCTGCGAACGAATTACACGAGCCCCCCAAGGCCAGGAGGTTATCCCGAGCAATATGGTGATGACGAGGGACCCCACCTGCCCTAAGAAAGCGGCGAGCACAATCAGCAAAGGTAGCTGAGGGAACACCAAGAAAACGTTGGTTAGAAAGTTAAGACGCTCATCGATCTTGCCGCCGAAATAACCCGCTGAGACACCAATAACCACGGCGATACTCATCGCAATTACACCGGCAGAAATCGCTACCGTGAGTGACTTTCTTGCGCCATGCAACACTTGGCTGTAGACATCGCGACCACTACGAGTGGTGCCAAGCACGTGCTCTGCATTCGGAGCTACATGTGGTCTTGCAACACGACGGTCAGGGTCATGCGTTGCCAATACTGGGGCAAAAATCGCACCGGCTAAAACAATAGAGAGTAACAAGCCACCAATAATGGCTGGTGGATTACCGTAAAAGAACGCGTAAACTTTGCCCAAGCTCTTTTTAATGCGCTTCCAAGAGAATTTCGATTCACGAATCATCAGTTCATCGTGCTCAGAAGGCGTTGGGGTATTGATTAATTTTTCCATGATGCACCTTAGTTCGAAATTCGCGGGTCAAGCCACACGTACAGCAGATCAGCAATGAAGTTGGCAGTCAGAACCGCCGTCACTAAGATCAATAAGATAGCTTGGATAAGTGGGTAATCACGCGCAACGATGCCCTTCAGCAGAATGTTGCCCAAACCCTGGTAGTTGAACACCACCTCAGTCATGATTGAACCTGCGAATGAAAAACCAATCGCCATCGCAATCGCTGTTGCAACAGGTAAAATCGCATTACGACCGGCGTAGCGGCCCATCACTTTATAGCTGCTTAAGCCTTTCGCTTCTGCCATGGTGACGTAGTCTTCACCCAGTACGTTGATCATCGCGTTACGCATGTTGAACACCCAAGTGGAGATACCCACTACCACCATTGAGCCCATTGGTAGTACCGCATGTTTCGCCACACTACTGATGAATTCCCAGTTGAAGCCCGGCTCCAATGAAGGGTCATAAGTGTATGCTAGCGGCAGCAGTTCCATCTTCAAACCGACGAAATAGAACAACAGCAATGCAGTTACGATGTATGGGAAATTACTGATGAAGGCCAACACTGGTGGCATAATTTGACCAAACAAGCCCTCGCGATGATAAGAAGCATAAGTACCGATACTCACGCCAATGATCAGTGCGACAATCAGAGAACCAAGCGCTAGAAACATGGTCCATGGGAGTGCCATAGCAATCACTTCAGATACGCTAACTGGGAACATCAGAACCGATGGACCAAGTTCAAGCGTAAATACACTTTTCATGTACGCGATGTATTGAACAAAAATGTTGCCGTCAACAAAGCCGTACATCTCACGTACAGCATCCATCTGAGCAGGATCCATTCGACCTTGTGCTGCTGCAAATAAAGCGTCAACTGGGTCACCTGGCATTAAGCGTGGCAACATAAAGTTGAACGAGATCGCAATCAGAAAGGCAGTAAAATAAAAGCCAAATCGGCGAGCAAGAAACGACATATCAAACCTTTAACTTACGAGCCACAACACGCACTTACTTTTGCAATTACGGTTGCGGCTCCGATGTTAATTAAAAAAACCTACCTACAATTGAAAGTGCTAGTTATTTCAGATGTAGGTTGTTCAGGATGATCACGCGCTTACCGCCGTCATACCAAACCGGTTGGATGTAAGGGTCTTTCTCGCTTGGCCAGCCAACGATTTTCTTAGTGCTGTACTGGAACCAAGTTGCATTAGAGAACAAAGGGATAAATGGCATATTTTCTGCGGTGAACTCTTGAAGCTCAGAAATGATCGCTTCTTGTTTCTTCGTATCACCAATTTTACCAAAGCTCTCAATTAGCTTATCGATTTCAGGTGAGTGAACACCATGACCTGCGTGGAAGCCTTTACCTATACGAGAGGTGTGGTAGTACTCTTGGAACGCCAGAATTGGGTTATCCGACACCATTGACCAGTTGATCGACATGGTGAACGCACTGTCTTTCAGGTTCTTATCGTAAACCGCCCAGTCAACCGTCTTCACGTTGGCTTTGATGCCCACATCGGCATAGTATTCCGTCACCATCTGAACCACTTGGATCCAGTCTGTCCAACCGTTAACCACTTCAATATCGAACTCAACCGTTGAGCCATCTTTGTTGTCACGGAAGCCATCACCATTACGGTCAACAATGCCCGCTTCATCAAGTAAGGCCTTCGCTTTGCCTGCATCGTATTGCGTCAAATGTCCGTATTTTTTGTTCACTTCAGCATCAATGTGACTCTTGTAAAGTTCGGCGATGCCGCCCACATTATAGTTCACAGTAGGGTAACCATAGGCCGCAATATCAACGATCGCTTCACGGTCTAGCGCCATTGAAAGTGCCTGACGTACACGTAGGTCATCAAATGGTGCTTTTTTGGTATTCACGTAAAGATGAATCGCATCATTTGCTGGGTACCAGAAATGGTTGTTCTCTTTGTCTTGATTAACAAACGTCGATTCAACATCAGCGATAAAGTTTGAACCCCAGTCGATCTCACCCTTAATCAAAGCGGGTTGAATTTGTGAGTTATCGTTGTATGAACGGTAGTTTACACAGTCAAGGTATGGGCGATTCTCTAAGTAGTAGTTTTCGTTACGGCACAACTCCATTTGCTGAGGTTTAACGTACTTCACGGTCGTCATCGGGCCACTACCGACTGGATTCGGGTTAGTAAAAGTAGGGTAATCCGTTACTTTTGACCACGTATGTTTCGGAACAATGTGATATGCACCGATGCTCCAAAGGAAGGTCGAATCAGCTTCTGCAAGATCAAACACAACGGTATGTTTATCGGTCGCTTTAATGCTAGTCAGGTTACCTGTCGGCCAAATCGCTTTTACATCAAATGCTGGCGCTTTCTTCGTCAGCTCAAAACTGAATACCACATCTTCCGCTGTCAGCGGAGCGCCATCAGACCATTGCAGGCCGTCACGTAATTTCAAGGTAATGGTTTTTAGATCGTCTGAGTACTGTACAGATTCCGCTAGGCGAAAGTGCGTTTCACCTGTCATGTTATTCAGGACGAACAACGGCTCATACATAATGCCATGTAGCAGATCGCCTGATGTGTAAGGGTTAAAATTTTTCACAAAACCGGTGTTAATGATTGGCACTGTCAGCGTACCACCTTGTTTAATGCTGTCCGCTTGAGCAGTAGTGGCAAGCATCATACTGGCAGCAAAGGCAGCAAGTAGGGTTTTCTTATGCATCACATTGTCCTTTTATAATATTGGATTCGAAAAGAAAGCGCTTTCTTAGTGAATCAAAAAATAAAGCGACTCAATTGAGTGGTCTCATTCGCTTGGCCATTACGACTCATCGCAAATAGGCTATAAACCACAACAGGAAAGCGCTTTCTTTGCCTTACCATAGTCGTAAATCTCGCAAAGTTCTTCAATGAAAGGGAGTAAAAACAACGCATTGATCACAACATGAAAAATTCTTTAATATCAATAACTTAAAAACAATAGAGATCTCACTTATGTTTTTAACCCTTATAATTCAACAAGTTAAGCACCTATCGCTTAGCTCGGCTTTTGTGAACCAATCCAAGTTTATCTCTACTTACCATTGCCACTTAGACCAAACATGTCACCGCCCAATATCAAAGGCTCAATTGACTACAACTCGTGCTGATGCACACAAAATCAGCACAAACATTAAGAAAGCGCTTTCAAAATCTAATATTCAGTGAAATCATCCATTCGTCTGAGTAAATTTGAGGAACAAACATGGTTCATTTTTGGAATGGCAACAAATCAGTGATTCGCCAAGAATTCGAATGGAAAGTGCTACAGCTTGTGCTACAACAGACGAAGTTAAACATCATTATAAACAATGACTTGACTGATTACCCAAGCGCTAAAGATGAAGGACTTGTTTTTTCACATGGCACCGATGTATTGGTTACAGTGGCGGGCAATCGCAAGTTTACGCCAGGAGCCTATTCTATGATTCCACAACCTCTATGCCGAGGACTGTTAGGCTGCCGTATATTGATCATACACAAGAGTCGGTTAGCAGAATTTAGTCGATTGACGCCGTTGCAGCTCAAGCAGTTAAGCGTTGGTATTCCGGCCACGTGGGCTGATGCTGAGCTGTTTCGTTTCAATCAATATCACGTTGTCGAACAAGGGAGCTTGCAAGAGAGGCTGATCGCGGTACAGAACGGTGAGTGTGATTACGTCTCTCTTGGAGCCAATGAAGCCGAGGCAATTGTCACTCAATTTGCGCACCTCACGCCGGATTTGGTCGTGGAGCCGAGCATACTACTCTACTACCCATTCCCTTTGGTTTTTTATTGCCACCCAGAAAAAGCAGCATTGCAGAAAGCCATTGCCCGAGGGTTAGAGCGTTGCTTAGCCAACGGAGAGCTAGATATGCTATTTGAACAGACTTATGGCGCGGAAGTACAAGCTGTCAAACTCCACCAACGCCGTGTTTTTCAGTTAGTGAATCCAATCTTACCAAGCGAATTTACGGGTTATCAGTCAGAATTACTGCCCATTTAACATCAGCTCGGGCGAAATTTAGATACCGTCGACTCCCGCACAATTAAGTTTATCGGTGGGAGTCGGGGACTGCATTTTTCGCCAGTTAGCAGGCTCAAGATTAACTCTGCACACACCACACCGAGCTCCTCAATGGGCTGACGTAATGTGGTTAATCCAGGAGTAAAGTACTTCGACGCAGGCAAATCGTCAAAGCCAATGACAGAGACATCTTCTGGTACTCTCAAACCATGATCATGCAGAGCTTTAATAGCCCCATACGCCATCTGGTCATTAGAGGCAAACAACGCGGAAAAGTGCACCTTAGATTTGATCAACTCTACTGTACGCTCATAACCAACCTCGCTACTAAAATCGCCCTGCTTAATCAGATTATTGCGCACTATAATCCCAGCTTCGGTCAGCGCCTTTTTGTAACCAACAAAGCGTGACACTGCGTCTGGCTGATTAAGCGAACCTTTAATATGTGCAATGTTCACATGCCCTTGTTGCAACAAGTGCAGCGTCGCCATGTGACCGCCAAGCACATTATCAATATTCACCGATTGCAACTTGTTATCCATACAGCTGTAGCCCACGGCGACCACGGGGATCTTTTTGGAATAATCCACCAGTTCTTTCTCTGTCAAACTGCCCGCCACAACAATCACGCCATCGACATTACTCTTCTCTAAATAACTCAGCGCTTGTCGTTGTATGCTGTGTTGCCAATATCCAGAGGCAATCACAAGGGAATAGCCTTTCGATCCGAGAAACCGCTCCATGTCGTTAAAGATGCGACTGATAAAGGGGCTTCCTGGATTTTGTACCAACACGCCAATCGTCATCGAACGTGTGTTGGTGCCTTGATTCATGTGGTAATTGGGCTTGTAGTCTAGCGTTTTAATCGCATCTTCAATCGCGATAGTTTTGTCTTGGGAGATAAACGTTGTGCGATTAAGAAAACGCGATACGGTGCTAGGAGAGACACTGGCTAATTTAGCCACATCGTAAATCGAAGGAGAACGTTTTTTCTTTTTCATAGGTTATTCAGCAGATCCAGGCAGGCAAATGATAAAAATATAAATGACGGAAAATTTTCACTCAATTCTATTTAGATATCGCATATGGATAAAAAAAGCCAGTGCACAAACACTGGCTCTTACACTTTTCCTACAACGCGATTTAGAAAGTCGCAAGCGAGTTTTCACTCAGCGCATCAAATAGGTGAATCGAATCCAAATCCAAGTACAGCGTGAGTGTATCTACATCCACTTCTGCGGCTTGAGTTTCCACCATCAGAGGCTGACCAGCAACTTCTGTTTTCAAGAGAATGCTTGCGCCTAATAGCTCTTTGTCTTTGATTTTCACTGGGAATGGCAACACGCGATCATGATCCACTTGCTCCGCTCGCAGATGAATGTCGGTTGGACGCACACCAAAATGCAGTGCAAGATTTTTCGATGCGTGCGCTTTAAAACGCTCCGGCAATGGAATACGAACATCGCCCAATTCTACTTCCCAATTGCCCTCTTCTCCCACCAACTTCGCATCCAGCATGTTCATTGATGGATTACCGATAAACTGCGCCACGAACTTGTTTGCAGGGCGCTGGAACACTTCCGTTGGCGTACCCACCTGAGCCACATAACCGTCTTTCAGAATCACGATGCGATCTGCCAATGTCATCGCTTCTATTTGATCGTGAGTCACATAAATCGTCGTGGTTTTTAACTCACGATGAAGGTGTTTGATTTCTTCACGCATCACACCACGTAGCTTGGCATCAAGGTTTGATAATGGCTCATCAAACAAGAATACTTTCGGTGTACGTACCATTGCTCGGCCCATCGCCACACGTTGACGCTGACCACCAGACAGCTCTTTTGGTTTGCGCTCAAGAAGCGCATCTAGCTCCAACATCTGCGCCGCTTTACGCACTTCGATGTCGATTTGGTCTTTCGGCATACCTTTCAATTTAAGTGCAAAGGCAATATTCTCGTAAACCGTCATATGCGGGTATAGCGCGTAGCTTTGGAACACCATCGCAAGGTCACGGTCTTTAGCGTCGATTTTGTTCATCAGCTTATCGCCAACATAAATCTCACCGCTAGAAATACTTTCTAGGCCAGCCAGCATTCGCAACGTAGTCGACTTACCACAACCTGATGGTCCAAGGAAAACCACGAATTCGCCGTCTTGTACGGTGAAATCAAAGTGCTTCACGACTTCCACATCATCGTAAGATTTCTTGATGTTTTTGAATTCTACTTTAGCCATTATCTGTTCTCCTCAGCTCGGTCTAGCAGCATGTTTCGGTACGCAATCGCACTCTGCTTGAAGGTGCGCTCTTGAGTTTGGTAATCAACGTGTACAATACCAAAGCGTTGTTTGTAACCATATGCCCACTCGAAGTTATCCATTAGACTCCAAGCGAAGTAGCCATTCACATTCACGCCAGCTTTAATCGCTTCATCAAGTGCTTCTAGATGTGATTGGAAGTAGCGCACGCGTTGTTCATCATTCACTTGGCCTGCAACATGGTGGTCATCACCCGCCGCTCCATTTTCGGTAATGTACAAAGGCGGTAGATTTGAATAACGCGTTTTCAAACGTAGCAATAAATCCGTCAATGCTTGTGGGTAGATTTCCCATCCAATAAAGGTGTGCTCCGCTTCTGGCTGAGGAATGCTCTCTAGCATGCCATTTTCATCGAATCGTACCACACAACGGGTGTAGAAGTTGATGCCAATAAAGTCTAGGTCTGTACGAATGATATCGAGGTCACCCTCTAGAATCATCGGCATGTTGTGCGCTTGACGCTTAAGTACGGTTTCTGGATATGTCCCTTTCAACACAGGATCCATAAACCAGTGGTAGCCTTCCGCATCGCTGTACTCTGCCGCTTCTGCGTCTGCCTCTGTGTAAGGGTACGCAGGCGTCGCATTGAACACACAACCGTGCATCGCATTTGGTGCGTTCTTGCGCATGTGTGGAATTGCCAAGCCATGACCCAACATCAGGTGGTGTGCCGACAAAAAGCCTTCACGCTCGCCTTTTATACCTGGCGCATGCTCACCCCAACGGTAGCCTAGGTAAGCAGAGCAGAATGGTTCGTTCAGTGTTGCGTAAGAGTCAATCTTGTCACCGAAGTAAGCACTAACTACATCCGCATACTCTGCAAACTTGTAAGCCGTTTCACGGTTCAGCCAACCACCTTTATCTTCAAGGTATTGAGGCAAGTCCCAGTGGTAAAGCGTCACGAACACTTTCAAACCACGAGCATGGCACTCATCGATGATTTGCTCGTAAAACTTAAGACCTTCTTCATTCACTTTGCCATCTTCTGGCAGAATGCGCGGCCATGCCATCGACAAACGATACGCATCGACACCGAGACCTTGAATCATCTCAATATCTTGTTTCCATAGGTGGAAGTGATCACACGCCACATCACCGTTATCGGCATTGTCTACTGCACCAGGCTTGTTGCAAAATGTATCCCAAATCGATGGTGTACGCCCACCAAGCTGTGCGCCCCCTTCAATTTGGTAAGAAGAGGTCGCGACACCAAATAGGAAATCAGGGTGGCGCATTTTAGAATCTTGGGGTAATTGGAATTTATTCATTATATTTTTATGCCTTAAATTTCTCTTAACCTTTCACAGCGCCTGATGTCAGACCGCTAATCATCTGTTTCGAAGCAAATAAGTAAGTAATTACTAACGGAAGAATGGAGATAGTGGTGCCAAGCATCACCGCACCCCATGGCGTATTTGGAATCCCTTGCACGCTTCGTAGTGCCTGAGTAATAACGTAGTTGTCTGGGGAGTTCAGTACCACCAATGGCTGCATAAACATGTTCCAGAAGAACACAAATTGGACAATGGCCAGTGTCGCTAGAGCTGGTTTCATCAATGGTAATACGACGCTCCAGTAAGTTCTAAATTCACCAGCGCCATCGAGTTTTGCCGCTTCCAAGAGTTCTTTTGGAATTGACGCGATCACGTGCTGACGCATGAGAAAGATACCAAATGGCGTTGCTGTAAATGGTAACCAAACGGCGATATGGCTATCTAGTAAACCTAGGAACTTCACGATCATGAAATACGGGATCAGGCTCAAAACAGGCGGAATCGCCATTGAACCCACCAACATACCAAACAGTAGGTTCTTACCTTTAAACTTGTACACTGCGAAGGCGTAGCCGCCCATGCTACAGAACAGTAATGAAATTGTCGTACCTAAAAAGGCAACATAAATCGAGTTAAACATCGCTTGCCAAAATGGCATAATTTCAAGCAGTTGAGCGTAGTTGTATGCCAAACTATCGCCAATCGCTAAGCTGATACCTGTACCGAAAATCTCCGAACGATCACGTGTCGACAATAGTGCAGACCATATAAATGGAAACACTGTGATAATTGCCGAGACAATCAATACAAAGGCTAGTAGCACCATCGCAACCTTCGTCAACAGGTGGGTGGTACGCTCGCTTGGCATAAGTCCGCTCAAGGGGGACGCTGTGGTTTTAATTGAGGTCGTCATGCTATTGCTCCCCTAAGCCTTTCTTACCAAAGAATAAGAATTGAATTGCCGTACACGTTGCGATTAGAGCAAACAGTAACCATGAGATTGCCGATGCAGTCCCCATCTCTAGCCACTCCCAACCTACTTTGTAAAGATACATAGAGATCGTTAGACCAGACTGACCGGTACCACCGCCCCCACGAGTCAAAACAAACGGTTCTTCAAATAACTGCAGATTCCCGATAATCGTCATGGTGATAGCAAAGAAGATAAATGGACGAATCATTGGTAATGAAATGTGCCAGAAGCGGCGGAATGCATTAGCACCATCCATACGTGCTGCTTCAAGAATGTCTTTTGGAATTGTCATCAAGCCTGTCGTGTAAAGCACGATATTAAAGCCGGTGTACTTCCAAAAAATCACAATAGCAATCGATGGTTTGATCATCGTTGCATCATCGAGCCAGCGAATTGGCTGATAATCATATACCCAAGAAAAAGCCCAACCTAATAGCTGGCTATCCGCCAAGGCAATCAAAGTTTGGTTGATAATGCCCGAGTTTGGCGAATACATATTAAAGAAGATGAGAGATGCAGCAACCGTAGAAGTAATAAATGGTAGGAAGTAAGCCGACGTCAACCAGTGACGCAAGCGATCGCCCATTGATACTAAAATATACGCTACAGGAATTGCCACTAAGTGCTGTGCAACACCTGAAGTGACAGCAAGCCATAAGGTATTTTTCAATGAGCGCCAAAGCCATGGGTCTGTGAGTGCAATGTGGTAATTTTCAAAACCAACAAACTGCATCGCATCCATGCCCTCTACAGGGTTCCACATTTGGAACGATAGAAAGACAGAAAACAGTAAAGGGAATATCCCAAAAACAGAAAAAATGATCAGAAACGGCAGAAGGAACCCATACGGTGTAAGCGCTTTCAAATTTAGATATGAAAAAAAGCTTTTACGACCCGTAGTTTCCATGACGTTGCTCGCTGCGTGATTCATAGTAACGACCTCTTACAAAGGAGGCGTTTGCACGCCTCCAAACTTTAAAACTAGCGAGTTGCTTACATATTACGTGTGCGGCGCTTAATTAGGCGCTCTGCTTCACTAAGTGCAACTTTAATATCTTTACCTTCATCAAGCACTTCCATCAGAGCATTTTCAAGAATGATTGAACGTGCTACGTGGTCGCCTTTTGCTGGTTGAACCGGCTTGATGTTTTTAGCAACTTCAGCAAAAACGAGACGTGCTTGCTGGCCACCAAGGAACGGTACTGGCTCTTGGAATAGCTCGTCATCGTACGTTGCTGTGTTCGCTGGGAATGCTGCAATCGTTTCAAAGTGCTTAAGCTGAACATCGCGATCTGCTGTCATGTATTCAATAAGTTTCCATGCTTCATCTGGGTTAGGTGATTGAGTTGGAATTGAAAGGAATGAACCACCCCAGCTACCATAAATGCCATCAGGAAGGTGCTCTACACCCCACTTACCAGCTGTATCTGGTGCAATCCAGTTATTTAGGTGGCCCAATAGCCATGCACCTGAAAGCTGCGTCGCGAATGTACCGTTACGGAAACCTTCGTACCATTCATTAGACCAAGCAAGGATGCGGCCATCTAAGCCTTTATCTCGAATCTGTTTTGCCACTGTAAATGCATGAACGAAGCGCTCTGAGGTCACCACTGGGTTCCCGTCTTTGTCGAAGTACAAGCCTTCACCTTCAGGAACGGTGGTAAAGATGATCGCTTGCGCAACGTCTGCTGCCGAAGCAATAAGCTGTATGTTTTGTTTTTTAAGCGTTTCACCCGCAGCGATGTAAGAATCCCAATCTTTGATCGCTTCGTTGATATCAATGCCCGCTTTTTCAAAGAGGTCGGTGCGGTAGTACATGACGCCAGGGCCTAAGTCGACAGGCATGCCGTAGATATCACCATCTGCACCTTTGCCTTGTGCCCATGCGTAAGGCGCAAAACTGTCTGCGTATTTATCTGCACCGTAATTTTCAGACAGGTTAACCAAACCACCTGAAGCCACAAATGGGCCAATTTTTTCTACATCAACAACAATCACATCACCCGCACCAGACCCCGTTGCCAAGTTGGTTGTCAGCTTGGTATGGTGGTCGCCATGATTGTTCATTAGGTAATCAACCTTAATACCGTTTTTTTTCTCGAAATCTGGCAGCAGTACTTTCAAGCTGCTATCGAAGTCAGGAAAGCCATCGAAGCGGATTTTGGTTTCGTCGGCAGCGTTTACCGTTGCAGCGACACCGAGTGCAGCAGTCATAGCAAGCGTCAAAGTTTTCAGTTTCATGTTGTCGTCCTTAATTATTGTTCTAGAGATTATTCAGTAACTTGACCGAACCTCTGGGTACTAGGGTTGGTGTGAGCTTGAAGTTCACATCACGTTTGTTCTTGTTCAGCGCTTGGATGACAAGTTGCACCGCCTCTGCGCTCATCTGTTCTATAGGGAAATTAACGGTGGTAAGGGCTGGCGTGAGATAGCGAGCAAACAAGATATCATCAAACCCCACTAGTGAAATTTGCTCTGGTACTTGCATGCCCTCTGCTTTCAACACTTCATAAGCGCCAAACGCCATGTGATCGTTACAGGCAAATACGGCAGTGAAAACACATTCACGTTTTAGCAACTTACGCATAGCACTGATGCCTGATTCTTCAGTAAAACCGGCCTCGGACACTAACGCTTCGTCATACGCGATTTCCGCTTCTTCAAGAGCCTTGCGGTAACCTTGTAGACGCCCCCGTGCGTCAGATTTGTCCAGAGGACCGGTAATACATGCAATGTTGCGATGCCCCATTCGCAACAAATATTCAGTCGCCATTCGGCCACCTAATTCGTTATCGATCTCGATACAACTGTGGGCCATTTCTGGGATATAACGGTTAACCAACACCACCGGAATCCCCTTGTTATCAAGATCAATCAAATAATCATCAGAAAGACTTTGCGTGTGCAAAATCATCGCATCGACACGGCGACCAAGCAGAAACTCTACCGATTCGCGCTGGCTTTGCTCTGTATTCGATCCCGCCGTAACAATCACGTGATAGCCCATACGTCGCAAGCGTTCTTCAATGCTGTGTAAAATACCGGAGTAAAATGGGCCACCTAACTCAGGAACAATGATGCCAATACTGCCAGTACGACTGGATGCGAGCGCCTGCGCAATCGAGTTTGGACGATAGCCTAAATCCTTAATTGCTTTTTCGACTTTGAGTTTCTTATCATGGCTAACGCGGCATGTACCGTTAATCACTCTAGAAACGGTCGCTTGAGAAACGCCTGCGTATTCAGACACATCTTTAATCGTCGCCACATCAACCTCTTTATGGACACCACATCGCAAGTTTCAAACACCTTCGAAACCGCTTTCATCAATCGATTATTCAATATCTAGCTAAGAATTAGCGTGAGTGAGTTCACAACAAGTTTGGGGCTAAATAGAGTAATTTGATAAAGAATGAGGCAACTTACAGTTTTCTTTTCACTTGTGAAACTGTTTCATGACCAGAAGAATTTGCCTGCCTCAGGAGATAAAAAAGCCTCCACGAGGGAGGCAAAAATACAAGAATTAAGAGTAAATAGATGGTAAGCATTTGATCGTTCTGCCTTAAACACTCACCACCTTAGCATGGACAGTAATTAACTAGGTGTGGCTTACCACCAAGCTTCGAACATTGCACCAACCGTTAGGGTGTCAAGATCGGTTGCCACTTTGTTGCCATTGTCATCAAAACCTGTGTACTCGTTATCGGCATTACCCACTGTTGCATAAAAACGTAGCATCGGACGTGACCAAGTATGTGGACCAATCGCCATGTTCTGAGACAACGTCATCTTCCAAGAGCTGTTCGTCGCATCGATGTCATCGTAATCCACGACGTTGTAACCACCTTCTAACCACGTCGAGTGTATGTCATTCCACTGGTACGTCGGGCGAACAATTGCATTGTAGTTCACACGACTGTCATTTCCTTCAACGTCTAGTGCTTGATAAGCCGCTAGATATTGGATTCCCGCTTTGTCTGTCAGCATTGTGCCGCCATCAAAGCTGACTAACGTCGCCGTTTGCCCTTCGGCTAAATCAAACACACTGTCTTTTGCGTTATCAGAGTAACGAACAATCAATCGTTGACCTGCCATCGACAACTCACCCGCCACTTGGTAAGACGTCACGCCATCCACGGATGTACCTTTCAATTTGTCTGACGTAAAACCGTAGTTCGCGTAAAGGCTAAGGTTTGCCATTTCACCCAACTGAATGCCATGCAATTTACTGGTAATAGCGTAGCGACCGTTGTCACCCACCATGTCACCCTCTACTTGCCCTATGGCACCAAAGTCGAACTTAGCAGCGCCTAAGTCTAGGTTATAAAAACCCGCACCTTGACCATCGTGCATCATCCAGAAGTAGTCGTTCAAATCAGTTTGTGGACGTTGATGGAAGTCACGGCCTGCCCATACGTATAGGTCTGGTTGATCTTCAAATAGATTGGCCGCTCCTGCGTAAAACTTCTTAAGGTTAACACCACCATCATCTGCCCATGAAGCATCTGCCCAATGCTCAAGCATTAACACGATATCCCAAATAGCACCACCGTCGCTCTCAAACGCGCGGGCAAACTGGTATTCACCACCGTTTTGTTCATTACCTAAACGACCTGTTGCGTTTCCGTTCAACGCCCCTGCCGTACCGACTGTCACTGCATCACTGCCCTGGTAAGCCGCGCCATAACGAGCATAACCAGAGAACACCACGCCTAGTGGCACTTCGGTTTCAGAAGTCAATACGGCTGGTTGCTGATCAAAAACGTAACCGGTTTGAATTTTGGTTTCTAGCTCTTGAATACGTTTTTCTAATGCCTCTACATCGGCATCAGCAGCAAAAGAAGGTAAAGAAGCAAGCGAAGCGGCCACCGCAATAGAGAGAGGTAAAACTTTAAAGCTTTTCATGTTATATCCCTAAAATTTGTATGTGTTGTTATCTCGTAAGGAATATTAAGGAATGAAAGCATTGAAAAGTTGCTGCTGCTTCACATGTCAGGAGCCCCAGAATGACATGAAACAACGCATGAAACAAAAAACACAATTTATTATTTACAATCATAGGGATAGAAAGAAAGAAACATGGCAATCACATTTGAAATCGCTTTCATTTCACCAATTTGTTTAATTTTTATCACGTTAATTTGCTCAATCCGATGGTATTTTTCACTCTCCTCTATGAAAAATTTCATTATTCTGAAAATATTCACAAGCCGTAAGTTTCTTACAATGCTATATACCTTGAGTAGAGGAGCGGATACAACCTAAGCAAACATATACATCATCCACAACCCCATCAGGAGGAAAGTGACTAACCAAATCACTTGACCAGTTTTACTCGGTTTCACTCTTTTTGACGGAAGGCAAGGTGTTAACGCTTTCTCTTTCGCTTTGGCCAATCGACTTTTCTCCAAAGCTTGTCGATAAGAGATTCTACGTCTGTGTGCTTCATTGGCCACGGTGGTAAAACGATGCCTTTGGTCTGTGGTAAAGTCTGCTGCATCATAGCGAGGAGGAAGATCAGAATGTTTAGATTGAATTGCCATTGTGTCCTCCTTAATTGACCTATGTATCTATTCTAAGTATATACGCTGTTGGCACTTTATTTCTAAAGACTGTTACAACTGGATAACATGCACAAAAAAACCACCCGACGGTGGCTTTCTTAATTTTTTCTTTGCTAAGCGCTTATAAATACTCACACAAATAAGCAGTGGCATCTTTTACTTCCAGTTCAAACGACGCGTTACCTTCCACTTCGAAGAACTCACCACTGTTGTATGTTACCCAATCGGCCTCACCTGCTTTCTTTACAATGAGTGCGCCTTTTACAACGGTCATACGTTCTGGGGCTTGGGTTCCAAACGTGTATTCTCCTGGAAGCATCACACCGACACTAACGTCTTGTCCTTGTTGGTCAAAACCGAGTGACTTTACACCGCCAGCAAAATAACTGTTTTCCTTAATATTCATTGTTGGTTTCCTTATCAAAAATCCGCTCTTTTTTACCCTGTATTGTTCTGCTACTCAAGCTCGACATTACCTATATCAACGAAGATGAACGACTAGCAGCCTTGTGTCGAAATGTAAAAGTGGACATTAGATCATAGTTTCAATATCACATTCTAGAGATTGTTTGTTTTTACAACTGAATCTTTCCACCATAACCCAAAAAACAAGAAGCAGGGATCATGACGAGCACAACACGCCAAAAACGTAAACAAGACCAAACTCCGCCTCCCTCATTTTGGGCACACCATCAGTTCAACATAATCAAAGGGGTATTTGTATTGTTCAGTTGTAGCTTACTAGGATTCATTAGCTATCAACTTTACGTATCCTATAACGACTACATTGATCCAAAAAAAGTCTATGGTGAGTGGATAGAGATTGGCGCACCGCCATACCAAACTGAGCATCTCAATTTCACTCCTGATGGTGTATTTCGAAATCATCGCCTTATTGCCACTCAATTTGAGTTCGATGGCAAGCAAATCACCTTAAACACAGGGCTAGGAAAAACAGCCTACCAAATATCTGGATCTCATCTCTCTCCTCAACTCCGTCGTGTCAAACCCGCCTTACCTGAGCAACGATTCGTCTCTAAAGAGTTCGAGCACACGGTGCAAGGCTCAGAAACCGGTGCTGCATCTAAGCGCCGCGCTGCGCTAAGCAATCACTTTGGTGGTGATTAGCGATATTAAATGCAAAAAGCTTTATTTCGCTCGCAAAATAACGCACACAAACTGAGTAGAAGATAAATTAAGTAGATGCCAAGAATTTATAAATTATTGGCTCGATTTAGCATTTTTCCTGCAAAACAATGTTGCCATAACGTTAAAGTTATGTAGCAAAGTCGATTCTTGGTTTATTTTTTCGCGCAAATAAATAAGCGTCTGAAATGCTAAATGCGATGCTTTTGCACTGCACGTAAACTAATTGTCTTTTCTGTCGCAAGAGCAGCTTATGTTCATAAGTGAACGTAAATTCAAGGATTGAGAGAGAAGTTATGATTCGATTTAACCTATGTGCAGCTGGGGTTGCCCTAGCACTATCTGGCGCGGCAAACGCGGCGCCTACCGCACCAAGTATCGATATGTACGGTTCCAACAACCTGCAGTTTTCTAAAATTGAGTTGGCAATGGAAACCACATCTGGCTACAACGACATGGTTAAGTACCATGATCTAGCTAAGATCAACGTGAAATTTAATCAGTGGAGCGGTACTTCTGGCGACACTTACAACATCTACTTTGATGGCGTAAAAGTGGCGACAGGCCCTATCACTGGTAGCCAAACCACGGCATCATTTGAATACGGCCAAGGTGGCTTGTACCAAATGGAAATCGAAGCGTGTGACGCAACAGGTTGTGCTAAGAGCGCACCAGCAGAGATCACTATCGCGGATACCGACGGTTCTCACTTGCCGCCTCTCACCATGAATGTTGACCCAAACAACAAAACCTACAACACAGACCCAAGCGTTGTGATCGGTACTTACTTTGTTGAATGGGGTATTTACGGCCGTAATTACACGGTTGATAACATGCCTGTCGATAACTTGACTCACATCATCTACGGTTTTATTCCTATCTGTGGCCCGAATGAATCAGTAAAATCGGTTGGCGGGAACAGCTTTAATGCGCTACAAACTGCGTGTCGTGGTGTGGATGACTATGAAGTGGTGATTCATGATCCTTGGGCAGCATTCCAAAAAAGTTTCCCTCAAGCGGGACATGAATACAGCACACCTATCAAAGGTAACTATGCGATGTTGATGGCGCTAAAACAGCGCAATCCTGATCTGAAAATTCTTCCTTCTATTGGCGGCTGGACTCTGTCAGATCCGTTTTATGATTTCGTCGATAAAACCAACCGTGACACCTTCGTTGCTTCGGTTGAAAAATTCCTGAAAACATGGAAGTTCTATGACGGTGTCGACATCGACTGGGAATACCCTGGTGGTAGTGGTGCTGCTGCTGATAAAGGTGATCCTGACAACGATGGTGCTGCATACGTTGCGCTAATGCGTGAACTGCGAGCAATGCTCGATGAGCTAGAAGCAGAAACAGGCCGTACTTTTGAGTTGACCTCTGCGATTAATGTTGGCTACGACAAAATCGAAGACGTTGATTACGCAGATGCGGTTCAGTACATGGATTACATCTTTGCAATGACATACGACTTCTACGGGGGTTGGAACAACGTTCCTGGCCATCAAGCCGGACTTTACTGCGGAAGCTTCATGCGTCCTGGCCAGTGTGACGGAAGCGGTGTCGATGAAAACGGCGAAGCGTACAAAGGCCCAGCTTACACGGCTGACAACGGCATCCAACTACTACTCGCGCAAGGCGTTCCTGCGAACAAACTGGTTCTAGGTGCAGCAATGTACGGCCGTGGTTGGGAAGGTGTTACACCAGATACGCTGACGGATCCAAACGACCCAATGACAGGTACTGCGACAGGTAAACTGAAAGGCAGCACGACTCAAGGCGTTTGGGAAGATGGCGTGATTGACTACAAAGGTATTAAGTCATTCATGCTAGGTGCGAACAACGCTGGCATCAACGGCTTTGAATACGGTTATGACGAGCTAGCAGAAGCACCTTGGGTGTGGAACCGTTCGACGGGTGAACTGATTACATTTGACGATCACCGCTCTGTATTGGCAAAAGGCAACTACGCAAAATCTCTGGGTCTAGCAGGTCTATTCTCTTGGGAAATTGATGCAGATAACGGCGACATTCTTAACGCAATGCACGAAGGCATGGCTGGTGGTGTCGTTGTTCCACCAAACCGCCAACCAACGGCAGCCGCTGGTTCAGACCAAGCAGTAACAGGTCCTGCAAGTGTTGTTCTTGATGGCAGCAACTCAACTGACTCTGATGGCACAATCGCAAGCTACGCTTGGGAGCAAGTATCAGGTACTGCAGTGGCTCTATCTGGCGCGAACACTGCGACAGCAAGCTTTGATGTAGCACAAGTGACTGCAGAAGAGCAGCTAACGTTCAAACTAACAGTAACCGATGACAAAGGCGCAACCGCTTCTGATCTCGTTGTAGTCACGGTTAAGCCTGCTGGTGTGATTGATCCACCAAACACTGCGCCAGTTGCAAAAGTTTCTACACCTACAACAGTGAACGCTGGCGACGTAGTCGTGATTGATGCTTCAGCTTCTAGCGATGCTGACAACGACACGCTAACGTTTGATTGGACGCTACCTCAAGGTCTAAACGCTACGGTTAACGGCGCGAAAGTGACGTTCACGGCAGCAGAATACCCACAAGACACAAGCCTAAGCTTCACTGTCAGCGTAAGCGATGGTCAAGCAACTTCGACTGCAAGCGCTACGGTTGTTGTCGCGAAACACAACCCAAATCCTGGAACGTGTGACAATGCCTGGGATGCCAGCACAATTTACACCGGCGGTAACCAAGTCACTCACGCAGGCAAGACCTGGGAAGCGAAATGGTGGACTCGTGGCGAGGATCCAACCAAGTCTGGTCAATGGGGTGTTTGGAAAGAGGTTGGCCTAGCAAGCTGCAACTAAGTTCCACTAATGCAATGTCACTTTGACATTATTAAAAAAAGAAAAGGACAGCTTCGGCTGTCCTTTGTTATTCAGTGCTATTGAATTTCTTGTATCAAGCGGTCAAAACTGCGAAACACCTCTTCACACTTCATCACACGCCCATGACCTTGGCCCTGAGTGGTCACCAGTTCCACTCGTTCAATTTCATTCGCAGCCTGAACCGATACACTGTGCTTAGTGAACTTGTCTTGTTCATCATGAACGATGATGGTTGGCGAAAAACGTTCTGAGAGGCGCCTAAATGGGTCAATGGATTGTAAAGGGTAACTAAACTGATCTTCGATTTCTGATACCACGGCGTTGAACAGTTTCATCGAGTAACCTGAACGGGTAATAGTGCCAAATAAATTCTCAACATAGTTCAGCACTGGCGCAATCAGCAACAGTGGTTTGTTTTCAAGCTTACTATGACGACACTCCAACGCAGAAGCCGTCCCCATACTGTGCCCCACCAAACCTGCGACATCACCCACCGAATCAAGCACATCCTCTAAACCACGTACAAACGATGGAATGTGACCATATTGCCCTTCGCTTTCACCATGCGCAGGGTGATCGTAAGCCAAAGCCGTATAGCCTTTTTGTGCAATGTATTCCATCAAAGGGTAGAACTGACTGGCGGTTCCAGACCAACCGTGAGTGAGCACCCAAACCGGTCCAGTACCGAGTGAATAGGTTTTGATCACCCCTGTGTAACCTTGCAACTCACTTTTAATCAGTCCTTTAGGCTCGGCATTCTTTGCCCGTGTCCTTACCGGAGTAAGCAGTAACTTTCGCGCCGTGTTTTTAGCATGTGTTGGGGCCAACGTATGGTGCAATCGTGTACTAATGTTGACCAAACTGCGTTTAATGCTGAAACGCTGCGAGGTGTTAAAGTAGATTTTCTCACTCATGATCTTTTCCTTAGCTATCAGCTTTGCACAAAATAGAACGGTCGTGCTTTTTGTGCTGATAAGAAAGAGCGCTCTGTGTCGCCCTTTGTTATAAAACGCTTACTATGCCCCTGACCGCAGGGCTAATGCTTCCATCGAGTAAACAAGTTATCGATACCCTGCCAGAACAGTCTCTGGCTTTCTTGTTCCCCTTTGATCGAATAAAACACATGCGCACTCAAGTACTGCCCGTACAGATCAAAGGTCGCTTGTTGCGTATCTAAATCCGCCCTAAACTCATGGTTTTCTTTGCCTTTTATCACTTGAATTTGCAAGTAATTCAACCAAGTATCAATCGACTGACGCAGTGCTAATTGCAGTGGGCAATCCTCTTCTGCCGCGTCATTCCATGCATCAAGAAACATGCAACTGCCTTGAAACGAATGATTCCACGTCATCCAGGCATCCAACAGACCACGAATCTTTCGCTCAATATTGCTATCCCCAAACTCTCTCGCAGGTGCGATAACTCGCTCAGCAAATACGTCATTTGCATAGGCCAATACCGAGAGCTGTAAATTCAACTTGGCGTTAAAATGTGCGAATAAGCCACTTTTTGACATTCCACATTGTTTTGCGAGTTCGCCAATCGTGAGGCTTTCTAAGCCATTTTCACTCGCCAACTGAAATGCGCGCTGAAGAATGAGTTCTTTGGTCACTTTTCCTTTATTCATACCTATAGTTTTAGCACGGTCGTTCTTTTTTGTAACCTTAAATTTTCCGATATCAGGCTAGCGAAGAAAGACGGATAAGTTTGAGCTGGATCTAAATTTCGGAAACGGATTGCCATCAATTGATCATGACTTGATTTTTTACCTAAGCTAATCAGGTCTTTACCTGCTAAGTTTGCGCTGATTTTTTCATTTATTTTAGGTAAGCATACTATGGCAACCACCCAAAAAATTGCCAGTTTAGAATTTGCTCGCATCATTGCGATGTTTGCAATTGTTGGACTTCACTGCCAGATGGCCCTCACCTATTGGCAATGGGATGAAGTGCCTTGGGTAGGCTATATACTCAACCAGCTCGCTCGCTTCGCCGTCCCGCTGTTTTTCCTCATTTCCGGCTATTTGATTCAACCAAAGTTAAGCGAGCGCCCTCTCGAGACACTAAAAAGTTACGCCAAGCCACTAATGAAGATCTGGCTGATATGGAGCATGATATGTCTAGCTGTGCCATTTCGCTGGCACACCGTGGCTGAAGCGGGCTATTTAGCCGAGCGCCAAGGTTACTGGGGCTACTTAATGACCACCCCATTGAATTCCTTGTTAGAAGGTGGCTTGGTGCATCTATGGTTTATTCCTGCACTCGTGATTGCGGTTGCGTTGATCGCGTTATTAGTTCGTATTCGTATGGCTCAGTTGCTGCTACCAACGGCGGTACTGCTCTACATCTATGGCGTTTTCGCCGGCAGTTACATTACGCTCACCGAACTACCAACCCTATTCTTTACTCGTAACGGTCCGTTTTTCAGTACCCTGCTTGTCGTACTCGGCTATCTGGCAAGGCAACAGCAATGGCATTGGTCACGCAATAACACGATTCGTTTCATCTTGCTCGGTATGGCACTACATTTCGGTGAAGCGTATTACTTAATGAATGCCGACATTGCCTTCAACTCACATGATTTCCTCTTTGGTACGGTTATTTGGGCACTCGCAGTGTTCATGTGGTTATTGGCTCACCCGAATTTTGGCAACATGCCATGGGTGTTTAAATGGTCTCCGCGTATTCTCGGTATTTATGTCAGCCACTTATTGGTGATCATCATGATGAAGAATGTGGCCGGTATTTTGGGGTTACAAGGCTTAACAGGTGATCTGTTTCTTTATTCCGCCACCATCGTTATCACTGTGCTGTTAGTGACCGCGATTGAAGCCTCTCCATTTAAAAAGCTATTGCTGCGCTAAATTCATTCAGAACTTCATACCCAAGTAACCTCAAGATTCTTGGGTATATATCGCTTGCTCTTACACTTAAGGTTTAGAGCAAGCCTCATAAAAAATGAGAGCACTCTCTCACTCAGAAAAATTCTCATTTTTAAACCAACAGAATTTGCTTCCTCTCACAAAAAACATCGTTCATTTGTTTTAGATTACTCTTTATCAACAAAACGCTCATTAAACGGAGGCTGTATGTGGGCAGGTCAGGAACTCATTCCTTTTTTAGAAATTAGCCATTGGCTAACTTATGGTTTATACGCTGCAGCAGTCCTATTTGGCGCAGCGAGCATTGCGTCGCTCAGAAAGTAGTGACGCAAGCTACATTTATCAAAAACTCCTCCTGTTAAATTCGAGCTTTCTCACACTTAACCCTCTAATTTATGACTAAAATTTCTCCAGTAAGACAAAGGAGAAATGTCTATGCCAATCTATCCAGTTGTCGCTTTTTGCTGCTTGCTATTCTCTAGCGTAAGCTTTGCCGCGACCACCAACGACCTCCATCTAATCCACACGAATGTCGGCTATGCGGCTCTGGCTTTCTTTACCATCGCTTATATTTTAGTCATGCTGGAAGAGTACTTGCAGATGCGGAAGTCAAAACCCGTACTGCTCGCAGCGGGATTGATCTGGATTCTGATCGGTTATACCTTCGCTAAAAACAACCAAGCCGATGTGGCAAAAGCCGCACTAGAGCACAACCTACTCGAATACGCCGAGCTATTGTTGTTCCTATTAGTTGCAATGACGTATATCAATGCGATGGAAGAGCGAAGGCTGTTTGATGCCCTACAGGCATGGATGATTGGCAAGGGTTTCGATTTTAAAAAATTATTCTGGATCACCGGTGGATTAGCTTTCGTTATTTCGCCAATCGCAGATAACCTCACCACCGCCTTATTGATGTGTGCAGTCGTCATCAAAGTCTCTGGTGATAACCCTCGCTTTGTTAACCTTGCCTGCATCAACATAGTCATTGCCGCCAACGCGGGCGGCGCATTCAGCCCCTTTGGCGATATCACCACACTCATGGTCTGGCAAGCCGGCCACGTAAACTTTATCGAGTTTCTTCCCCTATTCGTGCCCTCATTGGTTAACTACGTGATACCTGCGTTTATCATGTCAATGTTTGTACCAAATACTAAGCCAAGCACTGTACATGAGCACATCGAGCTCAAGCGTGGCGCACGACGCATCGTTGGCTTGTTCATCTTGACGATCTCAACGGCAGTGGCATTCCATGCCGTACTACACTTCCCTCCGGTAATAGGCATGATGATGGGCTTAGCATATCTGCAGTTCTTCGGTTATTTCTTGAGGAAAACCCTCAAGCAGTCTCTAACTAAAAAAGCCGCATTAGCGATTGCCAATGGTGATGACTATGCCTTAAGGCGTTTAGGGTCTGTCGTTCCATTTGATGTATTTCACCGTGTTGCCCGCGCCGAGTGGGACACCTTACTGTTCTTTTATGGCGTTGTAATGTGTGTTGGGGGATTGAGTTTACTTGGCTACCTCGAACTGGTTTCTAACGTGATGTACACCGAGTGGAATCCAATTTGGGCAAATGTGATGGTGGGTATTCTGTCCGCTATCGTGGATAACATTCCGGTGATGTTTGCCGTTTTGACCATGGAGCCAACCATGTCAATGGGTAACTGGCTATTAGTGACGTTAACTGCCGGTGTGGGTGGTAGTTTACTGTCCATCGGCTCAGCGGCCGGTGTCGCACTCATGGGGGCGGCGCGTGGACAATACACCTTCTTCGGCCACCTAAAGTGGGCTCCGGTCATCGCACTGGGTTATGCCGCCAGTATCGCAGTGCATTTGTGGATGAATGGCAACCTGTTCACCTAAACAATGCAACCTAACATCTGGTGGGTGGTTCGCGCCACCCATCGCCACCAGCCTTACTGTGTAAAGTATGTTAAACAGTTAACATCGATGCAATTTGGGCGAAATACTCGACATTGGTCACTTTTCACGACACTTTATTCAGCGATTTATCACTCTTTGGTTGGCCTTTTGCTAACCGCACCCGCTTTGGTTGCCTGTTTGCTTCCAATTCGGGTTTAAAACCAAGGAAAATATTTTTATGGATAAAGATCATAGCCTAAGAGAGAACCTCTTGGCCTTGACGCTCGGCAGCGCGTTGGTGTCATTGGGGGTTATCTTCTTCAGCAAAGTGGGGTTACTTACTGGCGGTACCGCTGGCTTGGCCATCTTTCTCACCAAAATAAGTGATTTTAGTTTTGGTCAGGTGTTCTTCGCTCTTAATCTACCTTTCTACATTTTGTCTGTGATGCGCATGGGATGGCGTTTTACCATCAACACGTTTATTGCGGTTTCAATCGTGTCGGTTGCGGTAGACCACCTGCATCATGTGATTGAGATTTCAAGAATCGAACCCATTTACGCCGCCTTATTGGGTGGAGGCTTAATAGGTATTGGAATGCTCGTTATTTTCCGCCACAAGATGAGCCTAGGAGGGTTCAACATCTTGGCGCTATACCTACAAGAGCACTTTAACATCCGGGCGGGTAAAGTTCAGATGGCGCTAGATTGTACTATCGTGGTGATTTCACTGTTCATTGTTGATGTCTACCTTATTGCACTTTCAATATTGGGCGCGATTGCGACTAACCTAATTCTGGCGATGAACCACAAGCCCGGACGTTATCAGCCAAAACCTCAAACAGCATAAACATTAAACGTAATAGCCCCGGACTTGAACCGGGGCTATTTTTATTCTGGCGCGGGTTTAAGCTAACGTTGAATTAACGCAGTATTGCTGCATATCAAGCCCCAATTGCTGCTTATTGATTTGACTAAGGTGATAATGCACTAACATCAGCAAGTCATTAGCACAAAAGAGTTCAAATGCATCTCCACCATTGTGTTGGCAAATCTCTTCACAACGCTCAGCATGGATTTTGGCTTTCTTAGGCTCGCCCGCCTTAAGTAAACTCATCGCGAGGCGATATTCTGCGCGTTCCTCTTGCATCCAACCACCGGCAACTTTCCAATACTCTAGCGCCAATGCTGCCGCTTCAAGCATGTGCTGAATTTGCGTCGCAGTGCGCTCAGAAAGCTCTTCATACTGACATGCGAGGTTGTTTCCAGTAATCGCAATAGAACGCGCCAGTGGCTCTGCTACGCTGCCTGAATTAAGTCCAGATACCGCTTTTGTTAACCATTCGCTGGCTTGTTGCAGTTTGTTCATAGCCGATAGTTCGTTGGCGATTTGAGCAAACACGCGGCGCTGGTCGACCTCAGCCAATAACGCCATGCCAGTATCACTGCCATCAAAAAAATACTGCGCTACCGATTTCGCGCGCTGGCGAGCAAGACACTCAGTTGCGACGCCATTTTCTAGCTTATCGAGGCTGGTAATAAACTGCTTGGGGTCGTTTAAATGACCAACCGAAGTATGCAGCATCAATGGCAAAATACGCTCGGCGTGATTGGCGTCCTCCACCTCTCCTAACGCATGCTCCAGTTGGTTGTAGACCAGCTCTGGCTCGGCTTCATGCTGCTGCCAACTCTGGTTGATGAATGCATCAAAATCCGTTTTGAAAGACATGCTCTTGTTATCCCTATTGATTACTCTGGATTGCTGTGTTTATAGATGGCTCCCACCCTACATAAAATTTAGACAAATACGGTAAACCTTGCTGAATTCTGAGAATCGCTTCACTTAAAGCGGTGTGCCTTGCTCTAAAGCTAATAAACGTTGTTTGCGCTCAACCCCACCCGCATAACCAGTAAGCTTGCCACTTTTACCAATCACACGATGGCACGGCACCACAATCGAGATGGGATTCTTGCCATTGGCAAGCCCTACCGCACGCACCGCTTTCGAATTGCCGATCGCATTAGCTAAGTCCTGGTAACTCCACGTTTCACCATAAGGTATCGTCGTGAGCGCATGCCAAACTTGAGTCTGAAACTCTGTTCCTGTCGCGGCTAATGG
Source organism: Vibrio sp. PNB23_22_6 (assembly GCF_052877535.1). Lineage (NCBI taxonomy): Bacteria > Pseudomonadati > Pseudomonadota > Gammaproteobacteria > Vibrionales > Vibrionaceae > Vibrio > Vibrio sp. PNB23_22_6. Next base: position 87,671 of record NZ_JBNFXP010000002.1, read on the forward strand.
CAAATCAAATTCATTACGCAGGCCAGAAAAATACTCATCCAACTGAGTCCTGGTTAGGCTTAATACTGGGCATTGATCGTCGCGCTCCCCTAGGCTGTCTGGCTTGGTGGTACAGGTTTCAAACCAGATCCCCAACAAACCTTGGCCATTCGCTTGAATGGTCACCATGCCTAACGGGCTTGGCATTATCGTATAACGTGATTTCATGATTGATTCCATAAATGAAACGTGGCGTAACTTCCCCAAGGTGAAGCGGTGTGGGCGTTCAATGAGGGATAATACGGCATGGCTTTCTTGACCACTAAGTCTTTATCTAAAAAACAATCCGGCTGAGACTGGCCACGCAACTGCGCATAACTGACCGTCCAAGGTCCAATACCTTTCAACTCAAGCCACTGCTGCGGATCAGCGTCAGGGTGACTCTGAACAAAATGAGCAAAGCGTGTCAGCGTGTCCTTTCGACTTTGCGGCATACGTAAAAAACTCATATCCGCCTTTGCGATTGCGGTGGGTGTCGGGAAATAACGGAACGATTCGCCATCACTTAACGTTGCCACCAGCAAATTAAGTTGGCTTATGGCCGCTTTCACCGACACCTGCTGACCCAAAATCGCTCGCACGCCCGCTTCCCAAGCACTCCATACCCCCGGAATACGAAGACCTCGGGTGGTAACCAGACCTGGGGCTATGTAATCTAGGTGTTGCTCCACACTATATATGTCCACATCCAAATCGAACATTCGTCGTACACCAGACACGAGATTTTGCAGTTTAGATACCTCCTCGATTTCAAACACCATCTCAAGGTAACCTTCCCTTTGAGACATTTGCAACCATGCCTTCCCACCGCCGAGCTGCAAGGTTCTTTGATAACAATCACCCGTCACTAACTCCACGCCTTCTATGGCACGTAGGCGATAAAAATCCAGCATGTGCGGCCAGTTCAACTCACCTCGATACGGTAACGCGATCCGGTTCGTCCCTACCCCACCCAACTTTTTGCGCTTCACCTGAGAAGGTGTCAGTTTGAGGATCTTTTTAAAGGCATCATTAAAGCGGCGCGTACTATGAAACCCCGCAGCAAAACCAACATCTGCCACTGACATCGAACTCGAGTGCAACAGTTGCTTAGCAAACATCAATTGTTGGTATTGCGCGTATTGCTTCGGTGACAGGCCAAGATATTGCTCGAATAACATGCGTAAATATCGATCTGATATGCCAAGCCGACCCGCTAGGTTTGCCAGCGATTGTTGATGCAACTCACCGCTATCGATCATATTGATCGCCCGTTGAAAAGTGGTTTCAACCCCTTTCCACGCCCAAGATCCCGGCGCACTGTCTGGCCGACAACGCAAACACGGACGGTAACCAGCCTTAAGAGCCTGCGTTTTATCTGTGAAATACTCCACATTCTCTTCTTTAGGCAAATTGGCTGGACAAATTGGGCGACAGAAGATTCCCGTGGTTTTGACCGCAACGTAGAAGCAACCGTCAAAACGACGATCACGGGCCATACGCGCCTTTTGGCACTGTGCAAAGGTCAGCGATGTATGAGGATGAATAAACATAGTGCAACCCTAGCGAATGCATTCTGTTGTTGATGAACTTAGCCCTTCCATTGGCTGAGTAGACATGACTTGATTTTAGAACGTACCGTTAAAGCAAGTTAGCCATTTTCGGAAATCAATATTGAGAAATTTTTGCATTAGTGAATCTGTGCACTAAATTTAGAATCAGAATAACACAACAACGTCAGCTAAAAGGAATTGGCATGGACTTACACACTTGCGTCATTGTACTAAAAAATCAAAAGGTGATTACTAGCAAATCGGTAGAGCACTCGATAGGAATCATTGAGCGCGACTCTGATAAGGAAATTTCAGAGATTCAAATCAACACAACGGATGGTGAGAAGATCAGAACTTACCACTACAACTGCGTAGAGGCTTCGCTTGAAAGCTTAATGAACCTTTAAGCCTCCCAGTTCCATCAGTTGAATATCAACGGGCGCCGTTCGCGGCGTTCTTTTTCATCAAAACATGATGCCAAGTACTCACACCACCAAACAATCAATCTCTTCCAAACCATGGATTTATTGCACCGCATTCCTCTAGCGTGCCGGGCTAACCGAGCGCCGACATAAGTAACGTGTTCGAGTTTTTTGAATGAGAACATCGAATAGCGACGATGTTTTCTTACGTCAGCCCCTCCTACACTGATTAGAATAACAAGGGAGTCCTTACTCTCCGCTAACGGAACCATGAGATTGCGCCAAACTGAGGCGAGGAGACGATTATGATTACAGTAAGGCACGCCGATGACCGAGGTCGTGCGAGTTATGGCTGGCTAAACAGCAAACACACATTCTCTTTCGGCAACTATTACGATCCACAGCATATGGGTTTTTCTGCATTGCGAGTGATTAATGATGACATCGTACAACCTAACGCCGGGTTCGATACACACGGTCATCAGGATATGGAAATCATCAGCTATGTACTGGAAGGGGAGATTGCGCACAAAGACAGTGAGGGTAACGTTCAAACACTATCCGCAGGTGAATTCCAACTGATGTCGGCTGGCACAGGGATTTATCATAGCGAGTACAACGCGTCAAATACTAGCACGCTACGTTTTTTACAGATTTGGATTGAGCCAAACACATTTGGCAATAGGCCTAGCTATCAGCAAAAGAATTTTAGTCGTAAGTCAGGGCTCACCAGCATTGTGACGCCCACTGGAGAAGGCGATAGTCTGCGCATCAAACAAGATGCAAGTTTGCACCAATTAATTCTACCACCGCACTCGCAGCTCAGCGTTAGCATCCAATCCGGAAGAAATCTATATGTACATCAAGTCGAAGGAGAACTGGAAATCGACAATACCTCATTGTCGGGCGGAGATGGCGCTAAAGTTGAAAAGCAAGATATGGTGACGTTTCGCAATGATTCTGCTTGGCCTGCCACTGCACTGGTCTTTGACTTGCCGTAACTTTTGATTTAGTGGATATACCCAAGTAAACTCGAGATGCTTGGTTCAGCAAGAATGACTTGGGTATATAGCATCAATACAGAAAGCCCTCTCGCAAAACACTAAAGGGCTTTTATGATTTTTTTGCGCCACATAACCAGCACTATTCGTCTACTGGCAATTCTGCGATTTGCTGCAAGCTGTAAGCGGTCAACGGATCAATTTCTTTTACGATGTCTTCGACCTGTTTAATCGCCTCTACCGACGAGCTCGCTTTACGGTAGCTTAAATAGATAGGTCGACACCAGTTGTCAACACCCGTCACCTTATGAAGCTGACCGTTTATAATAAACGGCTCTACAAGTGATGCTGGTAGGTAAGCGCTACCGCCTTTCTCTAATACGAAATCGAGAGCAATACGAGCGGTCGAAGTGCGTAGGTAGGGCGCAGGGATCTTCGGATGGCGTTCTGCGTGCTCTGACGCAAAGCGTGTGCCCCAATCGACATAAACGTATTTCTTTTCAAATACCGTTTCAATCGAATCTGCCTGAGTGGACACTAAAACCAATACCACATCAGCAACTTTTTTACAGTTCAGCTCATCCGCTTTAATTTGGTCAAAAGCAAACGCCATATCGAGTGTACGCTCAAGCAAACTACGACTTAGCATCTCACGCCCCATCACCTCGGCCATAAAACCGTAACCGCCAAATGAATCCGTGACAACGCTTAAACAGTTTTGCAAATACGCATCCCAAATATTTGGCGTACCGCCCATGGTCAGCTGTAAGGCCTTACCGTCCTCTAGCGACAATTCAAGTTTGGCTTGCTGCAATGTGGTGACCATAACCTCCGCATAATTAATTAAACGCTCACCTGCAGAGGTCAATTTAATGTTATTTCGATCACGAATAAACAACTGTGTATCAAAATAACTTTCCAGTTGTTTGATTCGAGCGCTCACTGCCGCTTGCGTAATATATAAGTTTTCAGCAGCTCGTCCGAAGTGCCGAACCTTTGCCAACTCTAAAAATGTTCGAAAGACCTTTACATCCATAAACCATCTCCTGGTTAATATAAAACCAGATTAACAATTAATTAAAATCGTGACGACAAAAAAATTTTGTTTTTCTTTTTTTTACTTTGAGCCTAATTTTTGCCGTAATTCACCACATTCATCAATAACGGTTACAGAGGCTGTTGATATGTCTGACACTGAATTTCGTCATGGCAAAAAACGTTTTTACGACAACGTCAAATTCCCACGCGGCTTTGCAAAGTCTGGCGATTTTACTCTTTCAGAAGAGGAAATCCTAACAATTTATGGGGATACTATGCTCGGCTTGGAGTCTGGCGAGCTATCACCAGAGAATAACGAAGAGAAACACTTCGTTAAAGTTCTCGAAAACCCAGGCAAAGCAAAAACGAAAATAGAGCGTACTTGGTTGAAATACACCCAACTTGCTCGTGGTCGCAAGAGATTCCATACGCTTAATGGCCGTACCAAACCTGAAGCGACTGACGACTATGCAGAAGAGACATTGGCTGAAGACGATTAAAAGAATAAAACCCGCCTCAGCTAATTTAGCTTGACCGAAGAATCATTCACTATAAAGAATGACGTAAAAACAGTTCTTCTCAAAAAGCCCGAAGGAGTCTCCCTTAAGGGCTTTTTCTATTTGTATCCCACAAAACTCTCGATGCTACTTAGTCAGCATCGCTACTTTTTTCAGAAAGCTCTCTTTCAAATGCTCTTGGTCGTATTCCAAACGGTAAGTATTATGAAACCCGATCTTCAATTCCACCCCATTACCTCGTAGAAACACGTTATAACCATCATAATCAGAAAACGCTTCGATTCCTTCGTAAATTTTGCCAAATTCAGTCGGACTACCGTTATTCATCACACATTCATAAGCCTGTAGCACTTTAGCCGGATCTATTTCATTTTTCATTGCAAGCCCCTCAACAGTCTACACAACCTAAGTATGGTTAAGGAAATAACGCCACGCCATGTTGTGCTATGCGCGAGATCATACTTTACAAACTCCCCTTTTAGATTCTGCACTTGTTGCGGTGTTCTCAGCAAAAAAATCAATTCTTCAAATACGATTTTTGATTTAGGGCTACGAGTTCTACAAGTCACTCCCGCAAGCGGCATCATTCGAGCTGAACTACACACCTTAAGGCGACTTGAAGAAACTTAATTCAAGGCCTAAATTTTACCTATTCGCCAACGACCTCATGGCGCAATCGCATAGAACATAAAACATAGGCAAACGTCAAAACTGCTGACAAAAACCGCACTGGTTAAAGAAAAAGCAAATTTTTGACCTAAAACAATAGCAGTTCCTTACCACTTATTTTATAATGCGAATTAATGTTTCAAAACATCTTAAATTCCAATAACTAGGGGCACAAAATGAGACTTATCCCGTTAGCTCAAGCAGCACAAGTTGGCAAGTGGGCAGCAGCACACATCGCTAAGCGCATCAACGATTTCAAACCAACAGCTGAGCGTCCGTTCGTTCTGGGTCTACCTACTGGTGGCACTCCTCTAGCAACTTACAAAGCACTGATCGAACTTTACCAAGCTGGCGAAGTAAGCTTCGAGCACGTTGTGACTTTCAACATGGATGAGTACATCGGTATTCCTGCAGATCACCCAGAGTCATACCGCTCTTTCATGTACAACAACTTCTTCAACCATGTGAACATCCAAGAAGCAAACATCAACCTACTGGATGGTAATGCTGAAAATCACGAAGCGGAATGCCAACGCTACGAAGATAAAATCAAGTCATACGGCAAGATCAACCTATTCATGGGCGGCGTGGGTAACGACGGTCATATCGCATTCAACGAACCAGCATCTTCTCTGTCTTCACGCACTCGCATCAAGACACTAACGGAAGACACTCGTATCGCGAACTCTCGCTTCTTCGATGGCGACATCAACCAAGTTCCTAAATACGCACTAACTATCGGTGTTGGCACGCTACTAGACGCTGAAGAAGTGATGATCCTAGTAACTGGTCACAACAAAGCGCTTGCTCTAGAAGCAGCAGTAGAGGGTTGTGTAAACCACCTATGGACGGTTTCTGCACTTCAACTTCACCCTAAAGCGGTAATCGTTTGTGACGAGCCATCACAACAAGAGCTAAAAGTGAAAACTGTTAAGTACTTCTCTGAGCTAGAAGCGGAAAATATCAAAGGTTTCTAATCCCTAGGGTTACACTGAGATAAGCGCTAAAAATACAAAACCCGTGAACATTCACGGGTTTTTTCGTTTCTGGGCAGGGTTAAAATGAAAAGCTAATAAGCTTGAATACCAAACAAGCGTAAACGTTTCGGCAACACCTCATCCAACTTGTCTAATTCACTCGATTCAACCTCAATCAGGTTAAAATAGTGCTGCTCATAAACCACGCGGATCTTCTCTCGCTCAGCTTCGGACATCTCGCCCGTATCGCTGCCCCAAAACTGCAAGTAAACTTTGCCACTGGGCAAATAGAAGTCACTCGTCACATCTTGGTCAATCGGCAACTGACGTTCATAAGCGTGCACCACACCCGCCAGATACAACCAGTTGTCGATCAGTAACTCACCTTTGGAACGCACATAGTGACCATCCAAAGTGCGGTGCTTGGCTTCAAATTTTTGACGAAAGCTGGAATAGGACTTATCGGTAGCATGGGACTCCGCATCTTGACCTAAAAACTCCACCACAGACTGCTTCAATCGCTTGTTACGTAATACAACATCATGCCACACAACAAAGGTGTTCTGTGACGCTTTATCGGCTCTCTGTTGCCCTCCAGCGCGTATTCCAGCCTCTGTCAGAATCCATCCCTCTTCAGATTTGCTAATCCACCCTAATTCGCTCAGTAATTGATTCATTCGCTTCGCATTAAGATTTAGTTTGTCACCAAGTTGTGTCGCGCTGTAGGTTTTACCAGAGGAGATGGCAAGTTCTATGTGCAAGTTGATCGGCCAGACGATGAACTGTCCAAATTTAGGGTGATCGACATACTCGCCGCCGAACTTGGCGCCCTCTTCGGTCAAAGTCCATTTGTCACCTTGGCGAACAAGGTAACCAGCACGTTTCAGATCGGCAAACAACAGCTTCACTTCTATCTTACGCATTTTTGCTAATGCCGATGTCGATACTTTTTCAGACACGATTCATGCCTCCTGCAGCTGTTGATGGTGTCAATCTTGATATTAACGCATTGATTTCATTGCTTGAAGCAACAATAGAATAGATTGCCAAGAGGCCACAAAAAAAGCCAGTCGGTGACGACTGGCTTTTTATGTAAGTGCAGGATGTTTATTTGATGAAAGAGATACAACCTTGCAGAATCACTAGATTCACGATGTCGATAAAGAACGCCCCGACAATTGGCACCACCATGAATGCTTGTGGCGACGGGCCAAAACGGTTGACGATCGACCCCATGTTCATTACCGCCGTTGGCGTAGCACCCAAGCCAAAGCCACAGTGTCCACTCGCGATCACCGCTGCGTCATAGTTGCTACCCATCACACGGAATGTCACGTAATAAGCGAATACTGCGAGAATCACCGACTGAACCGCCAAGATGATCAAGAACGGAATCGCAAGGTCAAAGATATTCCACAACTTCAAGCTCATCAACGCCATCGCTAAGAACAGTGACAAAGAAACGGTACCCAGAATATCCACGGTCTCTACGTCCACTTTGCGCACTTTGGTCACTTCCATAGTATTGGTGATCACGACGCCAATAAACAATGCATAAACGAAATCGGGGATGGTCAGCCATTTAATACCTAGCGAGCCTACCCAATCGCCAACGTAACCAGCCCCCGTCACACACAACAAAATGATTGAGAGTCCCTCGACCACTTTTTTTGCAGTCACACGGTCTTCTTCGTGCTCGTTGTACGTCACCAACTCCGGGAAACGTTCATGCGTTTGGTTGGTGTGACCATATGCCGACTCAAGGTTGCGCTTTTCAATCAAACGCTGCGCTACTGGGCTACCAATAATACCGCCAACGACTAAACCAAACGTCGCAGATGCCATGGCGACTTCAAGCACGTTGTGTAAACCATACATGTCCTGAAAGGTTTGCGACCATGCCGCGCCCGTACCATGGCCACCAGAGAGCGTGATAGAACCAGCCATTAAACCCATTAGGGGATCTAACCCCAATGCGGTCGCCAAAGACACGCCTACCGCATTTTGGATAAGGATGTAAACTGAAGCGATCGCTAAGAAGATAAATACCTTCGCGCCGCCTTTGATTAACTGCGTATAGTTCGCAGCCAAACCAACCGTTGCAAAGAACATCAACATGAACGTATTTTGCAATGGCAGGTCAAAAACCAAATCGACACCATTAAAATGCATCATCGTGATCGCGCAAGCGACAATCAATCCACCAACGATGGGTTCGGGAATATTGAACTTTCTCAAAATTGGCAATTTGGTGTTGATAAACTGACCCAAGAACAACACACAGATTGCGACAAGAAACGACTCTTGTGGGCCGACAGAAATGACCTGATTCATAAAACCTCTTTGCTTCCTTTTTCTCATCCGATGAGTAACAACTCATCATTTGAGCGGCATTTAGGCAGGTCAGAGTGCCTATTGAATATTCTGTTGGCTACCGTAAAGAATCATTGAATTCTCAACAAATAAGAAATGCACTAACATGACTTGATGCAAATTCTCACCCAGTGATAAATAAGCACAAAGCATCAATCTTCGATAATAAAATGATTAAGAAAGCATCGCTTCTCAACCGATGAGAAGAGGTGGTCTTCATACAAGACACAGCGCCGCTAAAACCCGGAATTGACGTCACAACTTTCTTCTGTTTCGCCGAATACAAACGATTATCCCCAAGTAAGATCGAAAGCCTTTTTCCCTTAATCAAGAAGAGTACGTACAACAAAATGATCACGTCAGACAAAAAACTAAAGTGCCTTTAGGACGTAAAAGCTATGATCTACTTGTAGATAATAAACGAGTAGAGTAGAAACAGGGCCTGACGTACTCGTCACTCAACAAATTCATCCAACCACTCAACTATTTAAAGGTCTCTAATGAGTGCACTAGTCAGTGTAAAACATGTCTCCAAGCAATATCGGCAGCAAGGTGAAACGCTGCAAGATGTCAGTTTTGAATTGCGAGCAGGCCAGGTACTAGGGCTTCTTGGTCACAATGGTGCTGGTAAATCGACCTTAATCAATGCCCTGCTGGGAGCGCTCGAATATCAAGGTACCATTCGAATCAACGGGTATGAGCCTATTATGCAGCGCGATAAGGTAATGCAAAACTTATCGTACATATCAGATGTCAGTGTATTGCCAGATTGGATGACGGTCGCACAACTGTTCAGCTATACCGAAGGTGTCCACTCAGGTTTCAATCGCCATAAAGCCGATGCGCTTTTACGTGAAACCAATATCAAGTCACGGACTCGTATTAAAGCGCTGTCGAAAGGTATGAAGGTACAACTGCATCTCGCGTTAGTGATTGCCACCAACACACAAATTCTCATTCTGGATGAACCTACCCTGGGTTTGGACTTAGTCTATCGTGATACGTTTTATCGCCACTTATCGGAATGGATCCAAGGTGGCGAGCGCATATTGATCATCACCAGTCATGAAGTATCGGAGATTGAGCATCTGCTAACAGACGTGCTGATACTTAAGCAAGGACGTACGATCCTACAATCGTCGATGAATACGATAAGTGAAGATTACCTCATTGTGGAAGCGCGCGATGAACACCGCGCACAAATTGAAGCGATGCAGCCACTCTCTTCACAAAAATGCCTCGGTGCCACCAAATGGCTGTTATCTTCAAAGTATGCCGAACAAGCGGAAAGACTTGGCGAAATTCGTGACGTTAAGTTAGCGGATCTATTTTTAGCCTTACAGAAGGAAGTATCATGATGCGCTCTACTGTCGCCATGTTACGTAAAGAGTGGTTAGAAAACCCTCTCGTCTGGCGTGTACCTCTGTTTATGTTTGTCTGTAGCCTATTACTGTTTGTTGGCGTCATGAACAACACTCCCCTGCAGCACAACCTCTTTTTTCAAATGAGCTTTAGTGGTGACGCAGATGAGTTCAGCATAGCCCTCGGCGATGACATTAACCGACTCATCGCGGGCGTGGTGGGTCTGATATCCATCCTGCTTGGCACTCAATACTTCCCGAGAACCCTACATAAAGAGCGTTCAGAGGGCAGCATCATGTTCTGGCGTAGCATGCCAGTCAGCGATATTAAAACTCATCTAGTGAAGCTAACGTTTGGTTTACTGGTGATCCCGTTAGTCTGTTCCACCTTGGTCTTTACCGCTGATTTCATGCTGTGGTTATTGAAGTTCTCCACTGAGCACCAGTTAACATCACTATTCCATCAAGCATCGTTGAGTGATGTGTGGTTGAATTGGGTTGAATTTCTTCTGCGTATGACGCTGGCTGGCATTCTGCTGTTACCGTTTGCATTAACCGCAATGGCCATTTCTCAGAAAGTAAACTCGCCACTAGTGATCATGCTCATCGCAATTTACACCTTACGTTGGATGCCCATTGCTCTATTTGGTTACCATGGCTTAGATCAGTTCTTCTCTGAAATGTTCTATCTCCCTTTGTACGCGATCATTGCGCCGCATCCATTGGCGACCATCCAAGAGGCGGGATGGACGAATATCGGCATTTATGCTTTTTTGGGTATGTTAGCTTGGACCGCCAACCTCAAGTTTAGCCGGACCGTTCGGTGATTTAACCTAAGCTGGGGATAATCTAAAAAAAACGGCCACAACTTGTGTTGTAGCCGTTTTTTTAGGTTGGTCTCAGTCTACCCAAGGAATGAAATATAACCCTGTAGAATGATTAAGTTGACGATGTCGATAAAGAACGCTCCAACAATCGGCACCACCATAAACGCCTGTGGTGAAGGACCGAAGCGGTTAACGATAGAGCCCATATTCATGACCGCCGTTGGCGTCGCACCCAAACCAAAACCACAATGACCACCAGCGATCACCGCTGCGTCATAGTTGCTGCCCATCACCTTGAAGGTGACGTAGTAAGTGAAGATTGCCAGAATCACCGACTGTATGCCAAGAATCACCAAGAATGGGATCGCCAAGTCAAAGATGTTCCACAGTTTTAGACTCATCAATGCCATCGCTAGGAACAAAGACAGCGATACCGTACCTAACATATCAACGGTTTCTGCATCCAGACTACGAATCTTGGTGACTTCCAAGAAGTTTGTAATGATCACACCAATGAATAACGCATACACGAAATCAGGGATCATCAACCATTGGATCTCGAATGTGCTCACCCACTGCTCTACGTACTTAGCGCCAGTGACACAAATCAATAGGAAGAACAATTTCTCGACCACTTTTTTAGCGGTAACTTTATCTTCTTCGTACTCGTTGTACGTCACCAATTCTGGAAATTTCTCGTGAGTCTTAGAGCCGCGACCATATTCCGATTCAAGATTATTTTTTTCTACAAGACGCTGTGCCACCGGACTACCGATGATACCGCCCATGATCAAACCAAAGGTAGCCGATGCCATGGCGATTTCCAACACATTATGAAGTCCATACACATCTTGGAAAGTCTGTGACCACGCCGCCCCTGTACCGTGACCACCCGATAGCGTAATCGAACCCGCGATCAGCCCCATCAGAGGATCCAACCCCAGTGCCGCAGCCAATGACACACCGACACCGTTTTGAATAATAACGTAGAACGAGGCAACGGCTAAGAAAATGAAAACCTTCGCGCCACCTTTCATTAACTGAGTGTAATTTGCTGCCAAACCGACCGTCGCGAAGAACATCAGCATGAATGTATTTTGTAACGGCAAGTCGAACTGTAAGTCGATACCGTTGAAATGAAGAGCAGTAATGATACAGGCAACAAGCAAGCCACCTACAATCGGCTCAGGTATGTTGAACTTCTTTAAGATCGGTAGCTTGGCATTAATGAAATGCCCTAGGAAAAGCACACTGATTGCAACCAAAAAGGACTCCAGTGCGCCCACAGATATTAAATGATTCATATCGCCTCTTATTATTGTTCTCTTCATCCTCCGTAATGATTGAGTGTTAGTTTAACCTTAGTTCAATAGCAAATTTTCTCGCTATATTTCTACGAAAATACTCAAAAGGTTGTGTTAATGCGCCTTAGGCTAGTTCCAGGGACGGTCGTTAAGCGATGTTCTGATTTACGCGCTATCCGCAAGCCCTAAAATGTAAAAGGAGCCTATTCAGCTCCTTCTATGCCCTTAGCATCGACAAAAATGATGGTACGTCGCGATGGGTATCGTGTTGTGAGTATGTCCGAGTGACACTTTTCTGAACCGCTATCGGGCTCCCTGACTTAAACAGAAAGTGATCATAATGACTATTGAGCAACGTTTCTTCCCGTCATAACGCATAGAGTGCCTAACATGGCGCTCTAGCATCTGGGTTTGCTTGTTCCCATCGTAGTACTCTGACTCATGGTGATTAAAACGAGCCAAATCCAGGGAAATCATCAAGCTTGCAACAAGTGTTATCATTACAACGGAGCGAGATTATAACATATCGCTGAAAATTTTCCTCATTTCAGTGATATTCGCCACTTTCATAGTTTGCTCTAGCAATGATCAACTACCCAATATCATTGCTACAGATAAAAACGCGAAGCGACTCAAACTTGGCTTCATCCCAAGTGTAGATTTGTGGGAGGAACCGTTTATCAATGGTACCTTGCTCGATGAAATTGACAGGGGTTACTGGCGCAATAGCAAAGAACTCTTCCAATTCAATGATGGCAACATCCGCGATAATTGGCCGCATTACTTGCAAGACAATGAACTAAAAGAAAAATAATCGCGTAAAAAAGAAAAGAACAACCAACGATGAGCTCAACCATGACCAAACTGACTGTATTTTACGATGGCACTTGTCCCTTATGCGCCAAAGAGATGAAAGCGCTAAAACAACGCGATGCCAAGCAGCAAATCAAAACCGTCGACATCTACAGTGAAACGTTCGCCGATTATCCGCAAATCGATCCCGAGCAAGCCAACAACATCTTGCATGCTCTCAACGAGAAAGGTGAACTGTTGTTTGGGCTGGATGTCACCTATCGCGCATGGCAATTGGTTGGTCAGGGTTGGTTATATGCCCCGCTACGTTGGCGAATTTTCAAACCTGCTGCAGACTGGCTTTACCTCAAGTTCGCCAATAACCGCTACCGAGTCTCATATTGGTTAACGGGCACCTCTCGTTGTAGCAATGGTGTTTGTTCTCGCAAATGATCGACATAACTTCGAAACCGTAAAAGACAGCGACGCCAAAACGTTGCTGTTTTTATTTCTGCTATCCTCAAACGACTTAGTTATAATGCCGCCAACTTAGCACCCATAAGGGCAAAAAAGATGATTATCATGACCACCAATTTCGGTGACATCGAGATTGAACTGAATCTAGAACGAGCGCCAGTTAGCTCAAAGAACTTCAAAAAATACTGTGAAGATGGCTTCTACGACGGCACCATTTTCCATCGCGTTATCGACGGCTTCATGATCCAAGGCGGCGGTCACACTGAAGATATGGCAGAAAAGCCAACGCGTGCGCCAATCGCGAATGAAGCAAACCGTGGTCTAAAGAACCTTGTTGGCACCATCGCAATGGCACGTACTGACGCACCGCACTCTGCAACGGCACAGTTCTTCATTAACCTAGAAGACAATGATTTCCTAGATCACACAGCAACCACCAATCTAGGCTGGGGTTACGCGGTGTTTGGCAAAGTGACCGCGGGTATGGATGTCGTAAAACGCATCGCGAAAGTGAAAACGACCTCTAAACTTGGTCACGATGATGTGCCATGCGATCCAATCATTATTGAGAAAGTGACGATCAGCGAATAAGCACATTCGCCTCTTCGGAGACATCGTCACTATAAATCGATAAAAGCGCCTAACGTCTTATGACTTAAGCGCTTTTTGTTTTAGTTGCTGAAGCAAATGAGCTGCGAGTTTACAGTGTAAAGCGTGAGCAGCTCTAGTGATTGCATCCCTTTAAACAAACGTTGAGATGCACGGCTCACAGAGAGCTTAGTTTCTCCAACGTGCACAAACATTCTTCCACTAAAGTCTTTGTTTACTTTTTACTTTTTACTTTTTTATACACTTACACCGCGCTTGAACGGTGCACTGGCCGGAACTGTTCGGGGTTAAGCTGCCCTATCAACTCTTTCAACGATGTGCGAATCAAATACTCCTGCACTTTGCCTTGTCCTTGTTGGGCATACACGAAAACGAATTTTTCTTCTGCTTTGAAGTACAACACGTCAGATGTGGCGATCAGATGAATGTCTTCCCCTTGCGTCGCTTTGATCCACTGAGGGTATTGCGGCGTTTGTGGAGCTTCGATTCTCCAGTTTATCTGACGCTGTATCCAACCATCATCATGACAAAGAACAAAGACGACTCTTGGTTTGGTCTGATTCGTACCTTGCTGCCAGCGTTACTGGCAGCGATCGCGGCGTTGGTGGTAACCGAAGTGTTTTACTGCATCCATTTGTGGTTTGGCCATTAGTCTGTACTTATTCGACTTTATGCGCTGCCGAGCAACCACCCCGGCTAAAAAAAGGCCAGATGCTAATGCCAACCTTTAACTGGATCCTGATTGTGGTATTTGCTCAGCACATCACCATGGTGACTTTGTTCCCTGTTGAACGTGAAGGCAAGCCACCAGTATTTAAGGAAGAACCAGTCACGTTTGAAAGCCGAGCGATCTCATTGGCGTTGATTGGTCTTGGTGAGGCGTTCTTGATGATTGTGGACATCATCTCTGCAACGTTCTGTTTGGTGCCATGCTTCCTATTCATATTGATATGACGAGTAGTGACCTTGGTTTAGAAAGTACCGTCCTGCGTGCTTGGGAGCTTTCTGTAACGCTGTTCATCTTGTATGCCTTACATCACCTCACACATAAACCTGTATTCAGCTCCACAAAATAATCCCCCAAGCCAAGAGTGCAGCGTTGTACTCTTGGTAATCCTCCTCTCTCTTAAGCCTTAAGAGAATAAAATACACATCCTTGTTATAAAAAGTGTGGCGAAAAACGTAAGGCTGGTGTATTTATCCGTCCACGACTTTCCTAGTCAGCTTATCCAAACAGACGGTGCCGCCCCCTCCCCTTTACACACCTTTGCGTCGTGTCTGTTACTTCCGAATTGGATTCTTAGCATTGGATTAGTTTGAACTCGCAGAGTTCTGTTATTTTCGCCTCGCACATGGGCGTTATTAGGTTATAGAAAATGAACAAGCGTTTCTTTCCTAGGATTGATTTGCCATTATTACTGGCGATCATTCCGCTCATGCTTCTCAGTTCACTCACTCTCTGGAGTGCCAGTGGTTTTAGCGAAGCAATGCTCTTTAAACATCTTGCACGTTGCGCACTCACACTCATGTGTATTTTAGTAATGTCATCGATTCCAGCGAGCACTTACCAGCGTTCTGCCCCGTATCTATACCTTGTGGCGGTGGCTTTATTGCTCGCCGTTGCGTTGTTTGGTGACAGCACCAATGGCTCTCAGCGCTGGCTTGATATCGGATTCTTCCGTTTCCAACCTTCAGAGCTGATCAAACTGTCCATCCCCATCATGATCGCGTGGATGCTACACATTGAAGGCGGGCGACCCGATGTTCGCAAAATCGCTCTGTGCTTATTGATCACCTTGATTCCTTCGGGCTTGATAGCCCTGCAACCCGACTTAGATGGTGCGATATTCACAGTAATCTATGCGCTGTTTGTTTTGTTCTTCGCAGGGATGAGCTGGAAGATCATTGGTGGCTTTGTAGTCACTATTCTGACTCTAGTACCTATTCTGTGGTTCTTTGTCATGGAGTCGTATCAAAAAAGCCGTGTTACTCAGTTCTTAAATCCAGAATCCGATCCCCTTGGTTCGGGCTACCAAATCATTCAGTCACTGATTGCGATTGGTTCTGGCGGACTGAAAGGCAAAGGCTGGATGAACGCCACCCAAGGCACATTAGGCTTTATTCCAGAAAGCCATACTGATTTCATTTTTTCAACCTATGCAGAAGAATGGGGCTTTATTGGCTGTACGGTGTTGTTAGCACTGTACTTGTTCATTACCGCGCGGGTGATGCTGCTGGCGTGCCAATCTGAGCACTTCTTTGGTCGCCTTGTGAGTGGCGCACTGGCGATGAGCTTCTTCCTGTACGCATTCATCAATACAGGCATGGTCAGCGGCTTACTACCGGTAATGGGTAGCCCACTGCCATTCTTCAGTTATGGTGGTACCGCCATGTTGACTCAAGGTATCTGTTTTGGCGTGATCATGTCGCTGTGTTACTCCAAATACCGCAACACCTAAACGCGAGTCACAACAGAGAAGACAAGTAACACGATCAAAAAAGGCTTCCCGAGGGAAGCCTTTTTTACAACTGGAGAATCAAATTATAGTTCGCCGTTGTGGTATACCTGTTGAACGTCGTCACAGTCATCTAGAAGGTCTAGGAACTTCTGGAATTTCTCAGCGTCTTCACCCGCCACTGGCGTATGAGTTTGAGGAACGAATGTAATTTCTTCAACATCGATCGTTAGATCTGGGAATGCCGCATTAAGTGCAGTTTTCGTTTTGAAGAACTCAGTGTGCGGTGCAAATACCGTGATCACGCCGTCTTCTAGTTCAACGTCTGTTACATCCACATCTTCCATCATTAGCGTTTCTAGGATGATTTCATCATCTTCGCCTTTGAACTGGAACACTGCTTGGTGGTCGAACATGTGAGAAACTGAACCTTCAACCCCAATTTTCGCACCTGTTTTAACAAAACATTGGCGAACGTCTTGGAAAGTACGGTTACCGTTGTCTGTTAGACAGTCAACAATCACACTTGTGCCACCAGGGCCAAAACCTTCGTAACGTGCAGGTGCGTAATCTTCACCGCCACCGCCGTTCGCTTTATCGATCGCTTTTTCGATAACGTGTGCAGGTACTTGGTCTTTTTTCGCTTTAGTGATCAGGTGCTTCAGAGCCAAGTTCATGTCTGGATCACCGCCACCGTTTTTCGCGCACATGTAAATTTCTTTACCGTATTTGGAATAAACTTTAATTTTTGCGCCTGCAGTTTTCGCCATAGAGGCTTTGCGCACTTCAAAACTTCTTCCCATCGGGATGTCTCTCTAAATTTAATTTTAATGCGAAGGATTTTAGCAAAAAGCGAAACTGTTTCCATTTCGCCCTGCAAAGGAATGGGGAGGCAACCTCATTCGCCGCTGTGGTTCACACCAGAGCCACGATCCGCTTTACGCGACACCCATTACTCGTTTGTACTTCTCGACTGACTGTTGAAAAAATGCTTTTTCATCAGCGTCGTAAATCTTAGACAACTGTTCTTCTATCGCCTCAGGGCCAGATTTGGCCTCTCTGAGCTTCCAAACCAGAAACGATGCTTGTTTATCAAGTTCGATTCTGTTCTTCTCGTCAGGCGGTAATAGGGAAAGGTTGAACGACATTTACAGCCTCAAGGTACTTTAAATACTAGTCGAGTACTATAACACACGGACTTAACTTTGCAGAAGTGAAACACACTTATATTGATCAAATTCCAGTCGCTTTCTTCTTGATGGGGAGATTTATTGGTGTTTGTAGGTGAATTTATCCAGTTTAGCGTTCACGCATCATTGCGAAAATCGGACTTGTCTCCCCCTTGCAGCATGAGCGTATTCCCACATGAATCGAGGGAGACGTCAGAAAATGAAAAGGGCAGTCCTATGACTACCCCATGGTTCTAAATACCCCTGTGTAAGAGTTAGTGGATCAGACCAAGTTCCCTTGCTTCTTCAATGCTCAACCCGCTTTCACGGATCTCACGTAGCGCTTCAATGCGTCTTCTCGCTTCAGCTGACTTCACTATTTTCTCTGGCTTCACATTGGTTTCTTCTTCCGGTAATTCCCATTTGTGAGCGATGTGGGTCATCTCGTCATGGTCGATAGAATTAATGGACATATTTCCTCCGAACACACCATGTTTTCGATGAGTAATCTATAGCAAACCCAAAATGCGGAGGTAAGCAAAATTGTGGGGAAATGTGACCACTCCCGACCTTTCATCAAGTCGTTAATAAATTCATCATTTAACTTTTGCCAAAAGCATTCTTAACGATTAAATTTGAAAGATTCCCCTATCAAAAGTGAGCCGATCTAGCTCTCATTTTGCTTATTATCAACAGCAAACAATGCCTTTTACAGCTGCTCACGTTCAACGCTTCTTGCCATTCTCTCACTCACATCAGTTAACCTTCCTAACAAGCTTACGCTTACCTACACGACAAACAGTAACTGAACTCACTTACTCATCAGTCAACTAAGCCAAACTCTACTTAGCGTCCACCGTCATAGCACTCATGCCAATGTTTCATAGCCCATTTGGAAACTTTGCTCAAAATGAGCCAAACTCTTTTAAAGACTCGCCTAAAAGCGGATCACATTGGATAAACCACTCGGTAAAACAAACGACTGAGGTAACACAATGGAATTGAAAAGCTGGCAAGATCTCATTTCAAGTTGGTACGAAAATAGGAAGCATGATCAAGTTGAAAGATTAGAAACGATCTTATCTCAAGCACCGGAGTCTGTATTTGGGCCAGATCTTACCGATCAACAGAGCAAAGCAATCGCATGTTGGTTAGATGGTTATCTCCGAGTGTTTCAACACGCTCGATATCAAGACCAGCAAAAAGCTTATCAAAGCCTGCTGTATGCGAGCGCTAAACTTGAACAAACCGCTTGCCAATCAATGACTGATCTACATATTAAAGATTGGTGCTTAAAGCGTTTGCAACACTTAACTGTATTAGCGCTAGAGTTTTGCAATCAACAAAATGATCAAACTAAGTGGCAGCAACATGCTAATAAGATGATCGAGTCACATGTGGCTTTGATGCGTGCAATGAACTGGAATGAAGCTTGGAAAAATGATCTAAGATTACGTCATTAGCCCGGAAAAATGATCAAGATAAAATATAACCTCGTAATACTGGCTTGATCGGCAAATGATTTGGTTTGTCAACGTGGTGAAAATTTGTTGCTCTCGTGGCTCTAAGTGCCAAAATTCAGATAAAAAAAAGCGAGTTTCTTGAGGAGAAACTCGCGAAGTCTATTCAGAATGAATGTAACAATATGAGCCAATCTATCTAATCATCAGAAAGGACAAAAAGGTTGTCTATTCGGGATAAATATTAATCCGAGCCCCAACCCATAATGTCATTGATTTGTTAGAGTTAAGTCTGATTTCCATCAGTGCAATTCATTGTTACATTCTGAATCAATTCGTCACGTTTATTGCTCAATAAACATCCAAAAAATTCATATTAAATGGCCATCTCATCAAGTGCTCTTAATACCATCTCGTCCATATGACCATCAAAAATCTGGCGACATACTTTCCGTCGAACGGCTAACCCTGCAATCAAACGTTCTATGGTCAAATGTTTCACGTCGTTTTGATTGTTAAACAGCTCTACCGTTTTACTCAATGTTTCGTATGGTAGTGGCTCTTCTCCAACTCTTAACCAATCAAGCTTCTCAATGAACTCAGAACACTCTTCTTTGATCGAGGCATAGGAATGCCCTGTCATTGCTGATAAAGCCATTACGCTGCGTTCTAGAGCCTCTGGAGAGGTGTATTTAGAGAGAGTAATCGTGATCTCATCAGCGTTGATCTCTACTAAATGTTTTTTCTGCTTCACACGACGACCCAAATTACCGCGTGGAGATGGTGCTTTGCGCTGAATAGGCTCAAATTCACCATCAATGATACCTGAGAGTTCTTCTAGTTGTTGTCTCGTTACCATCTCATTACGAAGTGGGTTTGGTAACGTAGGGGCCATGTTACGTTTACCAGCGTTCGTCGTGCGCGCGCGGGAGTAACGAAGTACCTCTTCGACATCACATTTGATGTCAATTTGGTAATCCACCACTTTTCCGTTCTCGATCATCGTTTCAATTGTGAGGTGGTAACCCCACAAATTCACCACAAAAAGATCTTCTGTCCCTTTACCATCGGACAAGCGTTTTAGTTCACGGATCAGATCCATTGAAAAACGACGCCATTCGATATTGCGCGCTAATTTCTGATTTAGCTCGCTCAGCAGCATACAATCCGTATGTCTGCGCACCATACGACTACGGAAAAATGAGTACATCTGAAACACTAAAGTATGCTGTTTCAGAATTTCAGGCGGGAACAAGAAGAAATAATCACGAGTCAGTAACTCTTCGTAAAACGATGGCTCCCAAACCAAGATATACAAATTTGGTTTAATACGTATCTCACCATCACTGCCTTCAACGGGGGCTTCTTCTGATGCTGTAATGGTTCGTGCGATAAAACGGAAACGATCACTTTTAAAGCCTTCTGGCATATTTTCACTTAGCCAGCGACCGGTAAGTTCATGCAATTGAAAATCGGTAAATTCAATACGATCAATACTGTCACGAATTGAATCACGCGCAGGTCCACTGTCTTTCTTGCCGCGGAGGGACAAAATATCGGTGATATATAACGGCGTTTTATTGGGGACGTGTGCAGCATCCATGTGGTACTGATCTTTATGATGATCATGATACTGCACTGTTAACGTGAACAGCGCAAATAGGGTCATTAGATCGTCAACCGTCATGATGTTTTTCGATGATCGAGTTTCAATCACCGCTTTGGTGCCAGAGATCGACACCATAGATTTCTGGTAGCTTTTGCGAGTGCGAGGAGGTGCGAGAGCTTGATCAATGATCCCTGCCCAATTGGTTGGTGAAACGATAAATTGATCGGCTTCATCCTTCATCATTGGGGGGGTATTTAAACCATGTTCATTCAACAATCGTTTATTGACTTGTGTTTGTGCTAACGCTTTAGAGCGCTTTTGCTTCTCGTTTTGCCGAACTTTTTCTGTCACTAAGCTGGTGGCTCCTAGGACTGAGATAAGCTGATTCGGATTCACAAACTTATGTAACATCGTTTTGCCAGCCAAACCTTCCTCAAAACGAACTGGCGTTTGCGTAAACAACCCAATATTAACAGCTGCTCGCAAACGTTGCTGAAGTGCCGCACGAGTCAATTGACCGTCTGTTGCTTCGACAATTTCAGTGGTAGACACTAATCCATCTTTGCTACTGAAGCCTCGAAGTGAAATCAGATTAAGCAACTCTAGGATACTTTTAGTTACCCCTTTGAAATATTGGTATTGCTCAACCCAATCTGTCGAAGATTCGTGAATTTCAAAAAGGTGCCCATCCTTATGGCTTCTAGGCGCTTTAATCAGAACTTTTTCATCAGAGCTCATTTTAGATCCAGATCTCACTAGCCGTAGTTTTGCTATGTTTCCGAAGGATAAAGAAAAATAGATCATAAATAAAGAAAAATTCTTTGTTTTTAATTAACTGATCTTTTTGATTAATCTGATCTTAATTGATTATATGATCTAATGATCTGGACGGATTTGTGTGTGCAATTCATTGTTTTTATGCGATATTTTTTTATTGGCTTCGGAACTATGATCATACGCTTATCGAAACCATGATCAACACAATAAGGAAAGCATGATCATAAACTCTCGTAAGCATGATCATTGGAACTCTGAAAAGATGATCAAAATAGGTTCGAAACGATGATCATGACATTTATACAACTTATCCACAGAACTCCGTCATTGATTGGAATGAACCTACCCCGTTGCGTTGTGTGTAAGCGTGTTTTATACCGGGAACGATGATCAAGAGAATGCTATTTCATCTTTCGTTTGAACGAATCGAGTGGAAATTATCCAATTGTTGAAAAGTTCGCCGTTTTTCAGTTCTTTCATTGTTGATAACGCATTATGAGCAAATGAACGGAAGCATGATCATGATAGTTGTATTGCACATCTTTGAGATCGCTTTTTCCATCGTTCCGTGTTTTCTCTCTTCATTATCTCTTTAGCCCCCGGTCTATCTGCATTCGACCGTAAGTTGTCTTATAAATATCATGCTTCCGGCGTGTAAATTCACTTGATCATTTTTCCGAGAAATTGATCTCAACCAAATATAGCGTCTGGATGTAGGTTGGACGGTATGTCCCTTGATCATGCTTTCCGAATTAACCTACCTATCGGAAGCATGATCATGAATAATCCTTGATCATTCTTCCCTTGTAAATTGAGCTTTCTAACGTAAATCACATTGGACACATGATCAAGGTTCGATGCATGCGTCACTTTGCTTTCATTAAAGTTAGATTAGGTTCATTTCACATTATCCGTAATTTAGGTCACTGTTATAATCGTTCCGGGAATATGACCTATTTACATTGTAAATAAGTGACAGTGTGACATTTCTGTTTCATTCAAAGTTTCGATGTCTTACTCGAAGATTTTTGATTAAGATTCGTCATGCTTTTACATTTAAAACATAAAATAGAAGTTTGTAACTATTTTTTATGTGATTGTTGTTCAAAATGTTTGTGCACCTTTTTGTTGTTTTTTGATTGCTGTGCTGTACAATTGAGCCCAGATATCTTTCCAACGGAATTTGGCATGAAAAGAGAAAAAACGATTGAAAATCTTCTGGAGTTAGCGGAACTGACGCAACAAGTTCAAGCTGACCGTATTGAGATTGTTTTGGAAGAGCGAAGTGACAACTACTTCCCACCAATGTCTAAAGCAATGATGGAAACCCGCTCAGGTTTAACACGCCGTAAGCTGGATGAAGCTATCGGTAAAATGGAAGCAGAAGGCCATCAATTTACAAAGAATAATGCCAACCATTATTCCATTACTTTAGAAGAAGCTCACATGCTAATGGATGCGGCGGAAGTGCCAAAATTCCATGAGCGTAAAAAAAACTTGGATAACAAACCGTGGATCATTAACGTACAGAACCAAAAGGGCGGTACGGGAAAATCGATGACAGCGGTGCATTTGGCGGCATGTTTAGCGCTTAACTTAGATAATCGCTACCGTATTTGTTTGATTGACCTTGATCCTCAAGGTTCATTGCGTTTATTCCTAAACCCACAAATTAGTGTGGCTGAGCATGACAATATCTACTCAGCAGTTGATATTATGCTGGGTAACGTACCCGACGGTGTGGAAATCGATCGAGAATTCCTACACAAAAATGTATTGTTACCAACGCAATACCCGAACTTGAAGTCGATTTCTGCTTTTCCAGAAGACGCTATGTTTAACGCAGAAGCGTGGCAAACGTTGTCAGAAGACCCGTCGTTGGACATCGTGCGTCTGCTAAAAGAGCAGTTGATTGACAAGATCTCCAATGATTTTGATGTGATCATGATTGATACTGGTCCACACGTTGACCCATTGGTTTGGAATGCGATGTACGCGTCTAACGCGTTATTAATTCCATGTGCGGCAAAACGCCTTGACTGGGCTTCAACGGTAAACTTTTTCCAGCACTTGCCAACGGTTTACGAGATGTTCCCTGAAGATTGGAATGGTCTTGAATTCGTTCGATTGATGCCGACAATGTTTGAAGACGATAATAAGAAGCAAGTTTCGGTTTTAACTGAAATGAACTATCTTCTTGGTGACCAAGTTATGATGGCCACTATCCCTCGTAGCCGTGCATTTGAAACTTGTGCTGACACTTACAGTACGGTTTTTGATTTGACGGTAAGTGATTTCGAAGGGGGTAAGAAAACGCTCGCGACAGCACAAGATGCGGTTCATAAGAGCGCGCTTGAACTTGAAAGGGTATTGCACTCTAACTGGCCGTCATTGAATCAAGGGTAATTAGTAAATGGCATTGAAAACGTCTGAATTAAACGCAAAATTATTTGGTAAAACCAATAAGCGTCGTGTCGCGACACCTCAAGAGGCGCAAACCGCGGCAAAAGACAAAGCGCAAGTGATTGAACTTGCTGTTGCAGGTGAGGGTACTGTTCAGTTTGAACTGGTCCGTATTCCTGCAGATAAAGTGGCAACGGATACGACGGTTTTTGCTGAGAATGCTCGTGAACAATCATTCTTGAATGAGCATGCTCTCTCGGATGTCCTGGCGACATTGAAAGAACGTGGTCAACAGTACCCTGCTGTTGGTCGTCGTACAGCGGATGGAAAAATAGAAGTTCTCGACGGTAGTCGTCGTCGTATGTCATGTATTTTGGCTGGAAAGGATTTCTTGGTTTATGTTGGTGAAGGTATCAATACAAGCCATGCCAAATTTCTTTCTGACGTGGCGAATGCACACAAACCACTCTCGCTTTATGAGAAAGGCAAAGAGATGCAAGCTAAGCTAGAAAGTGGCGAAGCGGAAGACCAAAAAGCACTGGCAAAGATGTTCCAGTGCAGTGAAGCTTTGGTCAGTGGTGCATTGAAAGCCGCATCTTTACCTCGTGAGTTGTTACAAGCTTACCCTAATGTGGGTGATCTTGGTCGTCCAACAATTGTAAAACTGCACAAACAATTCTCGATGCTCGCACCTGAACATCAACAAGATTTGCTTGATAAATGTCGTACTTCTGAAGGGTTCTTATGGCAACGCAGTAGCGCTCAAGGTGTGGCTCGTTTGACCAAAGAGGTGACCGAAAGCCTTGAAAGTTGGATTGCAGAATTATCACCAGCTAAAGCGAGCAAAAAGGCGGATAAGGTTGAGCTAGTTAAAGGCCGCGCAAGCTACAGTCGTAAAGGCAGTAATTTGGCATTGCACCTTAAGAAAGTCGACGACAGCTTGATCGAAGAAATCTTAGCGTTTGTACAAAGTAAAATGCAATAGATTGTTTTTATTAATAACCGCCCTAGGGCGGTTTTTTTATGTCTTTTAATTCCCCGCTTGTGATGAATCACGGCTTAACAAAGATGTGATAACATGGCGCCAGTTCAATATTGGATAGACGCTATGCACGCACAATCTGAATTCCTTTCTCAACTGCAGTTTCAATCTCGACTCGCTTTTCAGCGTACTGGTGTGGTTCTTCAAGGTGATGCAACTTGGCAAGATGAGTTGATTTCGTTTTTTTATCAAACTAAAAAACCAACACAGCAAGAACAATGGTTCTGTGTTGGGAATTGGCGGTTGGATGATGCCCTTTGCGTAAACTCGAAACAGGGCAATATGTTACTTGGGAGAGAGTGCGACGTATTGTTATTTGATGCGAGAGAAGAGTTTGATGCGAACAGCTTTACTGCATCTCTGGGTGCGTTAGTTGGTGGAGGTTTGCTGATTGTTGTTACTCGAGAGCAAGAGATAATGAATCAAGCGCAGCGGTGGATGCAAATTCAGTGGCAGAAGTTGGTGGTTATTGAACAAAATCATCCACTACCCAAACTCCCACCGTTTACTCACACACCAAGAGAAACCCAGTATACCGAACAGGCCAAAGCGATTTCTCTTGTTGAGAATGTCGTGAATGGGCACCGCAAACGACCGCTCGTACTAACGGCCGATCGTGGGCGAGGAAAAAGCAGTGCATTAGGAATGGCTTGTGCGCGACTGCTTCAGCAGAAACCGTTGAAAATTTTGCTTACAGCGCCTTCGATTAAAGCGGTCGAACCCGTCTATCAACATGCATTGCGTTTGCTTGAGAGCGCACAACGCATAAAGAAAGACAGATTAGAAATAGGCTTAGGTTACATTCAATTTGTCGCGCCAGATGATTTATTATCTTCATTGCCGGATTGCGATCTACTTTTGATTGATGAAGCCGCTGCTATTCCTGTGCCGTTGCTCAAACAAATTACCGTTCACTATCATCGTTTAGTGTTTTCTAGCACGATACATGGTTATGAAGGTTGTGGAAGAGGATTCTCACTTAAGTTTGTTGAGTGGTTAAACACGCAAAGACCAGGGATGAAAACCTGCCATCTGCAACAACCGATCCGTTGGTCTGCAAACGACAAACTAGAGTCGTGGTTGTATCAGGCGTTTTTGTTGAACGCTGAGTTGACAGATATCGACGCGGTTAAAAACGATGACATCTTATTGTCCAAAGTCGGCAAATCCGAGTTGGTTTCTAATCCTTCCGTTTTGAATGCGTGTTTTGCTCTACTGGTTAATGCCCACTATCAGACATCCCCAAATGATTTAATTCACCTGCTGCAAGACGAAAGTTGCGAGGTTCATATTGCAAAAAAACAAGAGCACATTATTGGTGTCGTGCTCACGGTAGAAGAAGGTAATCTTGATGATGAACTGATTCGTGATGTTCAGCTTGGGAAGCGTCGGCCAAAAGGGCATTTAGCGCCAATTACGATTGTTAACCAACTGGGCTACCCGCAAGTTGGGAAGCTTTCAACTCAGCGTATTATGCGTATTGCGGTTCATCCCAAATTGCAAGGTAATGGCATTGGCCAGTCTATTTTGAAACAATTCGAACAGTCGCTCGCCCCACACATTTCTTATCTCTCCACTAGTTTTGGTGCGACTGAGGAGTTGATCCACTTCTGGCAGAAGTCGGGTTATCAAGCGATTCGTTTGGGTACAATGCGTGATGCGGCGAGTGGGTGTTATTCGTTGTTAATGGTCAGGTCGTGTGGTCCATCAACCCAACCTTGGATTCAACAAGCGGAGATGTTGTACAAGGAGCTTCTCTCTTCGACCACGAATCAGGTTTATCCAAAATTAGAACCTGCACTATTTCGCGCTCTATTTTGGTATCCCTTTGGTGGCATTCAATTGCATCCTATCAAGCTTAATTTGATTTCTTGCTATACCCAAGGTGGGAACAGTTATGAATCTGTTTCAGTTTGGATTCAGCAATGGTTACTTCTGAATGGGCTTGAGGCGGTATCTGATTTTGTTATTGCTAAAGTATTTTTTGCTCAAGATTGGAGTGAATGCGCGAAACAGTTTGGGTATTCTGGCCGTAAACAAGCTGAGCAGAAATTTCGCCAAGAATTAAAAAATTGCTTTCAAAATTTACAGTGTAAATACGATTAAGTGTAAATTTACACTGTAAAGGTAAACGAAAGAAGGAGAGGGTTTACACTGTAAATCCTCTTTTTTTATATTACGGTAACTCCGTCCCAAGAGATTGACTGCTGGTGAAGTTTACAGTGTAAATGACCTTGTTATAAAACAGACGGTGAGTGCTTTCTTACGAAAAGAAAATTGCGCCTCTCGCAAAACGGTAAGAAGAAAAGCAAGATTTCGTCTTTAGTGATGTGAGCCTGATTATCAACAAGCGGCTGTTTGTGGGCAATGAGAATTTGGTTAGACTGAAGCTGTGGATGAAACGCGAATGGTTTGGGTATGTGGAAGCTGTGTCTTGAGTGGTCAGAAGACAAAACAAAAATTTTTGCCCGTCTTCCGGGAGATGTTGATCTTGGAAGTGAGCTAAACCTTAAAGAGTTACCGGAACAACTTCTATCGATGTCAGCAACGAATGTGTTTGTTGATGAGGAAGCAGTTATTAGGTTTATTAATTGTGCGCGAGAACGTAAGTCTGAGGCGTACGATGGAATGTTGATTGCAGCAATGAAGAACGCTCGTGTGGATGTCGAGCTTACCAACAATGACATGTTAGCTTGTATGATAGTGACTGGTGCGTATGGCGGACGAGGATTACGTGGCGCGGAAATAGTGCAAGCGTTAACAAACGCGAGAGTCAAGAAAGGCATCAACAAGCTAGCCTTAAAGAAAGTGATGGTGGTCAGCAACCAACTTAAGCCAGGGGAGACATTTTCTCAGCCTGTCGCTATCGGTAAACAAGCGATTAAAGGTAAGGACGCGTGTTTCACTCCACTTGTCAAAGATATCGCCAAACGGATTCTAAAACCCAAACAAGGCCAAGCCGCTAGCGAAAAAATGGATTTGCGAAACTTAGGCGAAACCATCGCTGTGGATATTGGTGATGAGGTTATGCGTCGTACGCCAGCTACTAAGGGTACGCCAGGTTATACGGTTCAAGGTCGTATCATTCCACCACAAGCTGGAAAAGACAGCCCAATGAAGGCCGGTAAGGGGACTCAAATTTGTAAAGATGATCCCAACTTACTCGTTGCGACCGTTTCGGGAACCCCGCTCATTAAGGATAAAACGATAGAAGTGGACAATGCACTTTGTCTGAACAGTGTTGGCGTCAATACCGGACACGTGAAGTTTAAAGGCAATGTGATCATCGGCGGCAATATTGAATCAGGCATGATAGTACAAGCGACGGGCTCGATTACTGTTGGTGGGTTTATTGAATCGGCGAGTGTCCAAGCACAGGGTGATATTCAAGTAGGAAAAGGCATTATCGGACGCACGGTGAGTGATGGTCAGCCAAAGAGTTGCAAGATTAAAAGTAAAGGTTCAATTCGTGCGAGTTACGCTCAGTATTGTGACTTGCATGCATTTGAAGATATTGATTTAGCCGTACACAGCATGAACAATACCATTCATTGCGGGCGTAATCTCACCGTTTTGGATGCCCGTGGCGCCCACGGTACATTGAGTGGTGGCGAGGCAAAGGTCGGTGCAAAAGTGTTGTGTTCTCAACTTGGTGTAGAAGGCGATACGGCAACGAAAGTAGAAGCGTTTGCTAGTTATTTTGGGTTCAAAGAACGTATTGCTCATTTGAAAGAGACATACAAGCAGGCGCAAGAGGGAACGATGGATGTGATTCGAAAAGAGCTCGAATTTAAAAAACGTCCTAAATTGGAGCGGTCTGAGAACGAACTACATCAAATTGAACAGGCGAAAGTGGCGAACAATGCGCGCCTTGATGAAGTACGACAAAAGCTGGAACACACTGAGACCGAATTTGAGTTGGCGCTTGAAGACTGTATCGTGGAGGCAAAAGATAAGGTTTTTACCCGCGTAACGGTGAAGTTTGGTGACGAGCACGTGATAACTAAACGTGCGTACGGTGGTTGCACCTTTAGCTTCAATCAATACGAAATTAGAGTTTCAGCGACGTTTGATGAAGAAGATATAGCGGTTTGATCCATTCATTTAGCACTCTTCGGTAAAAGAGCGTATTAACATCGGCACTGCAAATAACCTTCATCGCTTTCTTGATATGGTCTAGTGGCCAGTTCCACCATTGTATTTCTAGTCGCTTAATGATAGTCGCTTCATCGACGCGTTGTCGTACTATGTGGTTATTTCCGACCACGATTGACTAAGGTGGCACATTTTTGGTGATAACCGCACGCGCCCCAATGACGCACCCATGCCCAATATTTACGCCTGGCATGATCATCGCATCTGTACCAATCCAGACATCATTGCCGATAATTGTATAATCTGTTCGTTCGAAGCCACTTTGAACATCGTGTCCAAACTCATCTGGTGAGAAGGTGAATGTTGAAATTCAATCAACGCGATGATCTGATTGCCTGCTATCAAAACCGTTGCTTCGAAAGCGAATGAGTAAAACTTACCAATGATAAGTTTATCGATCTCTCCGAATATATCACTTTGCCATATTTCTTGCGTGACGTTATCAGCGAGTTATTTACGGTTGGCATGATCTCTGGATGTCTTTCCGTGTTAAAAGTCAGACCAATTGCTATATTCGCCGACGATAATATTGGGATTAGAAATATTATCTTTGATCACTTACCTTACTAACCAAGAATAAAAAACTCATTTACTTTTTCTCGACACTTTTCGATGGTTCGATTTTAGTGCTTCTATGTCCTTTATTATATAAACCCAAATCAAGCACTCGAGCTTATCGACATGGTGTGGTTAGTGAAGCAATCTTATAGTTGATAGAAGGGTATGAGTTAGAGTGTCATGAATTACGTTGGTACGCTCTGTGTTTGCTTACAGCGGACTTTAACCATGACGAAGGCGTATACTTCCAATGTTCCTCATTCCGTGGTGACTGATAAAGAACGGAGTGAAGGGATAAATTTACACTGTAAACTATACACAAATAATGCTCACTGAACTAAACACCTTGCAATCTAACGTTTAGTCTTCATTTCGTTTGTCGTTGTGGTGGGTTAAACGGAAAACGCTAATAACCTATTGAGAAGCCATAGATATTCTTATTTACTATCGCTGCTATAATCAAACCGTTATGAATACCACGTTTTAGCGGCTTGCGAGGCTAGCAGAATAAATGGTTTGATTGGCACTGGTCCACAATTGAAAACCGTCAACAGAGGCCAAGATCTATTTAAGTACGTTCAGGAGAACAAAAAAATATGGATGTAAAAAACGATTCTAAAGAAAGTTCATTGTATGCCTTGTCGCTTCTTTTTTGTCAGTCGGCGTAAATGCAGGAACCATGGTGGAGGGAAGCGCTCTTGCTGCCGAACAACATTGAGTTCGTGCGAATGATGCGTAAGACGCAACTTAAGATCCCGCTAAGGCAAAAGGCCTGCCAGAAATGCACGCAATACGTGACTTGTTTAAAGGGCTTGTGATTTAAGATCGTGATGGCAACCTCGTTCCAGGAGTTGCGAACCGTGGGAAACAAAAGACAACCAAACGTGTGTTTTTCACCTAAATAAAGATGCAAAATGGTCTAACGGTGATGCCTGTTACATCCGACGATTTTGTTTATGCCTTGAGGCGAGCGCTTGATCCCAAATTAGCCTCACACAATGTTTGGTACTTAAAATGACCAAAATTTAAAATATTGCTGATGTGGTGGAAGGGAAAAAGCCTTTGGAAGCGCTTGGTATCACCGCGGTCGACAAGCATACTGTCCGCTTTGAGTTAGAGGGTAAGGTGCCATATTTTATCGTGATGTCATTACTAACGGCGTGACACAAGTTGGTCACTTACCGGCGTACACTTTTGCTCATCAATATACGGCTGGATTTGACGCGACCACGCCTGAGTACAGTCGATGGACACAATCACAACGAGATGAAAAGGCGCGTCAATTATTGAGTAATACAGGCTACGGTGACGATAATCCGCTCGACTTTACGTTATTGTACAACACCAGTGAAGCAAACAAATTGATGGCCATTGCTTCAATGCTGAAGAAAATTTTAGGTGCGAGTGTCAACTTAGAGAATCAAGAATGGAATTCGTATCTAGTGGCGCGCAAGCCGGGCGATTTTGATGTGATGCGAGCGTGGTGATTACAATGAAGCATCAACGTTCTTGAGTTTGTTGAGTTCTGGATCGTCGGGCAACTTTGCACGTTATTGTAGTGATAAATACGACGAAATAATGAATACTGCTCTCGCGGCGGTCGATGAAAAAAGCCCCAATCGGATAACCGTTGGGGCTTTTGTAATTATTAGCGGATATTTTGTTTTCTTCGAGTATAAATTCGAGAGGTCGATTTTTGTGTATCTGGCTTGGGGGCAGTCAGTTTTAGTACGGCTTTTTGTAGCATTAAATTATTTGGATAAGTAATCAGGTTGCCGTTGTCGTGCTTTATTAACACGTGGAACATACTGATTTCTTGGATCTCGCCACAAATATCTTCGTCTTTATCCACGACTTTGATTCGATCTCCAACACGGTAAGGAAACACAAAGAAGATAAGGAAACTGGCCGTTATATTGCTAAGAATCGACCATTGTGCGATGAATGCTACCCCTAAGACCGCAAAGATCGAAGATAGAAATAGGGATACATCACCGTATCCGATGCCGGCCACTATCGCAAAAAGTGATGCGAACAGGAACAAAAAGGTCACATTGAAGCAGCGTTGGATAAAGCTAAGTCGGGCTTTATTTACGCCTTTCGACTTGGCCAAATTAAGGATTGCGCGATTCGCGATCTTTTTCAGTACCTGGTAAGCAATTAAAATAATGATGGCCATCAATACCTTATAACCGACAGATCCTGCGGTAAAGTACTGGCCAATTTGATCTAGGTGGATCCAATGATTCATTTATTTAGATGAAAGAAAATTATAAAGTCACGTTTTATAGCCTATTTTTGCTTCCAAGTAACCACAAATTTATGGCGTCAGCCAATAGCCGTCACGTAGTAGCTTGCAGTACAAGGTTTGATATTCAACCCTCTGAATGTTAACGTAATGTTGTGTTTGTTGTGTTTGTTGTGTTTGTTGAGTTTATTATGCGAAGGTTTCTGAAGGCGCTAGTGTTATTCATATTGGTTGCGTGGCCCATTGTCGTATCCGCTTATAACGATAGTCAGCGACTGGCACAGCATGTTGGTTTGGACGCAAATAACATTTCCACAATCATGTTTGATCACAAAGGTTTTATGTGGATTGGTACGCAACATGGGCTATACGTTTATGATGGCTATCAACTTCAGGATTTTAAGCCAAACTTTAATGATCCGGGTTCAATAAATGCGATTGATATTCGTAACTTATACCAAAGTAAAGACAACAAGATCTGGGTCTCTACCAATAGTGGTGGCTTAAGTTGCTTTAATCTAGCGACGAATACCTTTACAAATTTTAGGCACGACTCTAACGACAGTAATTCGATCAGTAATGATAGCGTTTATGACGTTATTGACGGACCGGATGGTCATCTTTGGGTCGCGACACAGATAGGTTTAAACAGACTAAACAGAAGTACGGGAAAAATCACTCGTTTTTATAAGCAACAAAGTAATGTTCATTCACTTCCTAGTGACTATGTCTATAAATTATTTGCAGATAGCAAAGAACGACTTTGGGTCGGCACGTTAGGCGGAGGGTTGGCTTATTGGCAAGAGGAGAGTCAGAGCTTTATCTCGTTTGATCTCGGTGATGGGGTTGATGACGTTTTTTCTATCGAAGAGGATGATTCCGAAAATTTGTGGATAGGCACAAGGGAAGGATTATTCAAAGTTGACTTAAATAATATGCAGTCAAATGAGATAGAACTCACCTCGTTAATGAAAAATAAGTTAGCGATTATCTCATTGCATTATGCGGGAAATCACAAGCTTCTTCTTGGAACGTATAAAAATGGGTTGCTGGCTTATGACGTAAGAAATCATAGGTTATCGAGCAAACATGTCAGGCAATCGATTGAGTCTGATGCCGTCACAAGTATTATTGAAAACGAGCAAGGTGAGTTGTTTTTCTCAACATGGGGCAATGGCCTGCACCTTTTAAATGGTCAATTGGCAGAGGTTTTCTTTAACAAAGAGATAGATGACCATTGGTTCTCAATGCGAGATGTCAGTGCAGTACTGGCGGATCCGCAAGAGAATATCGTTTGGTTAGGGTCAATAACGCAAGGTTTGCACAAGATTGAAAAACATTCAGGTGAATGGATTAAAACTCACGCCGATTTGCCTAACGTTGATGTAAACAGCATTTTTAGTATCGAAAAAGCGGCAAATAATGATCTGTTTGTTGGTACTTCAAGTGGTCTTTGGCATTTATCTGCCCAAGGTGAAACACTCCACTTCTTTCAACATGACGCGAGTGAACAAAAATCGATAGGCAAAGGGTTTATCAGAGCGGTTAAGCAAAGTTCTGATGGTAACGTTTGGGTTGGTATTGGTGGTAGTGGCTTATATAAATATCACATTGATACTAAATCGTTCTCTTCTTATAAGCATGACGCAGAAAATCATCACTCTCTTAGTGGTAACTATATCACCGCATTAATGGTTGAGGACGATTATCTTTGGGTTGGTACAAGATCAAATGGCTTAAATCGCTGCCGTGTTATCGGTTGGTACTGTGAAAGGTTTCTTGTCGATAATAATTATCTAAGTCATTACTATATTTCAGATATTGAAAAGGATGTTAATGGTAATATTTGGATTGGCACCGATGGCGGTGGATTGCACAAGGTCGTCTACAGAAGTAAGAATGATATTTCCGGGCTTGAAAATATACCCGGCGTGACCTCACCAGGAGAATCGATTAAATCAATATTAAGTCAGGATGATGGATCTATTTGGATTGCTACAAATAAAGGGGTCTCAATCTACAGACCGCAACAGCATAGTTTAAAGTTAACCAATAATATATTATCCAATATAGGCTCATTTATTATAGGTTCGAAAGCAAAGGATCGGACACATAACTTGTTAGGGGCTCAGAATGGCTTGGCGATTTTAAAAAGAGACAATAACTATTTACCTTCCACCTCTTTTCCATTACGTATTACTCGGATCAATCACGATACCTTTTCGAGATCTATTGCTCACTTATCGATCCAAGATGGACAGCAAATATCCATTCCATGGGGAGGTATGCTAACGGTTGACTTCGCATTGTTGGATTTTAGTGCCACCAAGCATGAATATGAATATAGGTTAACGCCTTCTAGCCATTGGCAAGCCTTAGAAAACAGAAATCAAATTAATTTTTTTAATGTAGAGCCCGGATCGTATCAACTTGAGGTTAGAGGAAAAGGCAGCAATGGCCGTTGGAGTGAGCCTGCAAACTTAAGTATTGATATTGTTCCTCCATGGTGGCGAAATATAAACTATATAGGCCCTCTAGCTTTATTGATTATATTCATCGCGATAAGTTATCACCGGTATCATATGGCCAAATGGTTAGCTCACTCTACACGTCTCAATCTTATAAAAGTGCAGAAAGAGTTGGCGATTGATGAGCTTAAGAGTAGGGAAGCAACACTAAAGGATGCCTATCGAGGAATAAGAGACCTGACAGCAAAAATTCAAAATGCCAAGGAAGAAGAGAGAAAGTCCATTTCAAGAGAGCTGCATGATCAATTTGGTCAATCTTTGACCGCGACTCAAATCAATTTACAACTATATAAAAAGGAACACCCGGAAAACAGCATCAGAATTGATGATTCGATAAAAATTGTTCAAGCGATGATAAAGCAGGTACGTAGTATCTCTTTCGATTTAAGACCGAGCATTTTAGATGATGTCGGCTTGATCGCGGCACTAAATAATTTACTCCACAAGATGTCATTATCTTTGGAACACCCAATAAAATTTGATGCACAAGTTAACTTTCCGATGATTCACTCTCAGCTTGCAACGACGCTGTTTAGAATCATACAAGAGTCAGTGAATAACGCGATACGTCATTCAAAAGCAACAGAGATTGTGGTTCGTCTCAGCTTTAGCGAAAGCCTTATTACAGCTGAAGTTAAAGATAATGGAATGGGTTTTAACGTGAATGAAATTAAAGAGAAGGTGATAAAAGGCAAACACTTAGGGCTATTGGGAATCGAAGAAAGGGTATTAACGCATAACGGAAAGTTAACGCTAAACTCTCAACTCGATAGTGGGACTTCTGTTTTAGTTGAGTTTGAATATGAAGAATAACAGCACAGTGGTACTTGTAGACGATCATGAGTTAGTCAGAGCAGGTATAAGAACGTTATTAGGTGCAATAGAGAGTATTGAGGTGGTGGGTGAGTGTGGGGAAGGATTGGATGCTCTTCCTATATTAAAACAGTTGACTCCTGATCTTGTCGTTCTGGATATTTCTTTAAAAGGTCTGAATGGCATAGAGTTAGTCAGTCTGATAAGAAAGCAAAATACGAATATAAAAATTCTCATGCTATCAATGCATAATAATGTTGAATATGTAGCAAAGTGTTTAAGAAATGGTGCCCAAGGTTATTTATTGAAAGACTCTGCAGTCGATGAGCTAGAGCCTGCTGTGATGAATGTTTTAAGTGGTGATTCATACATTAGTCGAGAAGTCGATGAGAGTATGCTAGACAAGCTGTTGTTGGATGAAAATACACCCACGTCACTTTTGGAATTATTAACCAGTCGACAACGACAAATCCTTCAGTTGATTGCAGAAGGATATTCTACCAAGCAGATAGCCGATAGCATTCACGTGAGTATTAAAACGGTTGAAACGCATAGAACGCATATCATGAAACGTTTGAATATCTTCGATATAGCGGGCCTCGTTAGATTTGCCATGGAAAAAAGATTAATCCAATAACAAACCACCTAAGCTTAAGCCAGTCGATAGACCGGAGAATAGACCCTCACCCTCATAGTGCTCACTACAATGCTTTATTCAAATGTGTTGCGTGTGTTATCCGATTTCTTAACTCTGTGGTAGAGCAAACCTATGATTATAGTCCAGCAAATAGGTTGTGGGTGGTTATTAATTAAAAATGTGATCATTGTATTTATTTAGTCAAGATCTTCAATAAATTAAAACCAAAAATCAGGGATTCCCTGATATCGCGATGAATAGCTATTCGTTATGTTGATTTGTGGTAGTGCATCTACCTAATAAATAAAACATTAACAAGGATAGCTAATGAAATTTAAACCACAGATGGTAGCGCTGTTGTCAGTGCTCATGCTGCTTGCTCCAATATCACAAGCCGCCAAACTTATCCCCCAAAACCTCAAGCAACTTATTTCTGAATCAGAGAGCATTTTATCAGGACAAATACAAACCGTATCTGATGGCATTTCTGATCAAGGCATCCCTTATACCGAGGTGACTATTAAGGTCAGCTCCGCCGCGAAGGGGGCGCATGCTAAGGGATCAAACTACACATTTCGTCAGTTTGGCCTAACAAAGCCTCGCACACTTCCGAATGGCACACAAATGTTAGCGGTATCCCCAGAGGGCTTCCCTCGCTGGAATCAGGACGAAGCCGTTATCGTATTTATGTATAAAGCCGCGAAGCTCACAGGATTGCGCACTACGGCAGGTATGGCACATGGCAAGTTCAATGTTCGCGGCAACAAGGTCGTTAATGAGTTTAATAACTACGGAATCTTTGAAAATCTCGAGTTTGCCGATGGCGTTCTTTCTCCATCAGAACAAGCGATGTTGCAAAACCCAGGCGCTTATAACGCAGCAGACTTTATGGGGCTAGTTGGCAAAGCCGTGTCAGAGCAATGGATCAGCAATGGGAAGATGAAATAATGAATATTAATAAATTAGCGATCGCAATCACCACCTTGCTCACAGCAAACCATGTGATGGCCGCAGGCCCGTTACTGACAACCGATGATGGTGCTCCCTCCCCTTACGTATGGGATACGTCAAAAGGCTCAATTCCTGTCTATGTCGATGGAGGAGAAGCGTTTACCTATGACTATGATGGCAGTGTGTTTTTATCTATTGAACGCGCGAATGAAATTACCCAGTTTGCTTTCGACGAGTGGAATAATGTAGAGACATCCACCTTTAAAGCTGACATTGTTGGGACGATCGAAAGCCAAACTGGGCTTGCTGATGTAACCGGAGCCAACGCCGCTCAGATCTATACTCAGCAAAATGGTTATGGTTTTTGGGTGCTCTACGATACTGACGGCAGTATCTTAGAGAACTTCTTTGGCGTACCGAAAACCGCTGTTTTGGGGATCGCCTTCCCGGAAATTGCCGATGAGAACAATGTCATTATCGAAGCGACAGCGGTAATGAATGGTTGGAACGTGTATGTCACTGATACCGAAGGCAACCAAGTAGCAGGTGTGTTTACTCACGAATTTGGCCACGCCATCAACCTCTCTCACTCGCAAACCAATGGCCATTTGGGCTACATGAGTCATCCGCTAAACCCACACTTCCCTGGCGTTGAAGGGTGTGAGGTGGCTCCTATTCATGCTCATGACGCACCCGATTGGTATGGTCCTGTGAACAATGCCGATCCGGATATTATCGAAACTATGTTTCCATTCATTAGCCACAATGGTGCGGGTGGCGTTAGCCAGAGCACCATCAATGTGTTGGATGACAAAGTCTCGATTTCTAACCTCTATCCAACCGCAGGTTATAAAGCCAACTACGGCTCAATTGAAGGGACGCTTCGTCTAAAAGATGGCTCTACTGAGTATAGTGGCGTCAACATTATTGCTCGCAATGTTGATGATCCATTATTTGATGCGGTGTCGGCTCAATCGGGCTATTTGACGCAAGGCAAAGTTGGCCCAGATGGTTACTTTAAAATTAACGGACTTACCCCAGGTCAGCGTTATGTGCTGTATACCGAAGAAATCACCCAAGGTGGTTACCCAACACAGCAAACACCAATCATTTCTGTTGCGGAATATTGGAACGAGGGCGAAGGAAGTAACCCAGTGTCAGATAACCCATGTGACGCGACTCCGATTGTAGCGCAAGCGGGAGAAACGAAGCAGGCAGATTTAACCTTCAATGGCTATACCGACGGTATCCATTTTAGGCCGATTGTGAACGCGCACCTTACTGATCTTGCGAAAAATGGTAAGTCCTCGATGGGCACCATCATGGGGGTTGGTTTTACGTGGGTTGAAAACAAAGGATTTGAACTATTACCGGACTATATCTCCGTCAATTCTGGTCAAATGAACCGCAATGGGACAAAGCTACTGGTTAACTCCGATCATGACAGAAATGGCATCAGTGAGCCGGCTATCTGGACTGATGCACACGGTCCAACACCTCTCGGTGACTTAACGGGTAACGCTTGTGGCGGCGGTGGCATGTTTGGAGCTCAATCGGCTTCTGCGTGGGGCATAGACGATGCAGGTAATACTGTTGTTGGCTTGGCGTATAAAGACGCGAATGGTAATGGGAGCTGTACGGAATACTCAAAAGGCGAGCTAGTCCCATTTGTCTGGACGCCTAACAAGGGCATGCGAGAGCTAGATACGCGCAATGTTGACTGGAATCGCTATAGCTGGGCTCGTGCACATGGTATTTCGGGTAACGGTGATGTAGCTGTAGGTTCGCTTGATGGCTGGGAAGCCATCGCTTGGGTTAATGAAGGGGAAATGATCAATCTTTATGACGAAATAGGCGCAATTTCGGCTAACGCAGTATCCCAAGATGGCAAACAGGTTGCATTGGCAACCGAGCAAGGTACCGTTCAACTGTGGGATCACACCAAGAAAGGTCACGCTGCCTTTACGGATATTGGTGGCCTGAAATGGTGTGAAGATGTGCCGTTTGGATTTTGGGGCAGCAATGCTTGTGAAGAGATGGGCGTCGATTGGGTTCACGATTGGGTTGGTGAATACGCACCGTTAACCCCATTTGATATGAGTGACAAAGGCGATGTGATTATTGGTCGTTCTGGCGATTTCTGGGCGGGCTTCACGGGCGCGATTTATATCAAAGGATTAGGTTGGATGACACTTGATGACTTCTACAGCAAGCAAGGTGTACTAGAAGCACAAAATGCTGCGATGGATAACCCTCTCTCGCTTAACGGCTCGGGATCAAAAATGGTTGGCGGTGTCGCTGGTGCCATGATTTCTTACCATGTTGATATGTCACAAGTTTATGTGTGTGAAAATGGCTCGTCAGTGAAAACAGGTTTCCCGAATGGATTGATTCAGAAAGTGAAATCCGGGGCGGAGTTTGGACGCTGTGAGCATCTGAACTAGCGGCTGCATTTTCATCTTCATTAAGGTGGTGGGTGTTAGCCCACCACACCTTTGCTCACGTCAATTTCAGAGGCGAGGGCATACGAAAAACGCATTGATTTTCTGGGAGTGGATGTTTCCAGAAGCACTTACCTAAGTGAGCCATCAAGATGGTTGAAGTGACAGACGGTAAGTAACCATATTTAGGGAAAATTATGAAACTGATCAATAAAACGCTGATTGCAGCAAGTATTTGCTTATCCTTTAATGCTTACGCGGCGGATGACCGTTATATCATTCAGGTCGACAGTGCAAATAAAGGTGTGGTTAAAAACTTAGCCAAAAAGCTAGGTGCGAACATCAACGTTGAAGGGGAGGCATTTTTCTCCGCCACGTTTGCGGGTAAAGACCTTGCCACGGTAAAAGGGCTACTGAACAACCCACACATCAAGCTGATTGAAGAAGATGCGAAACGTGAATTGTTTAGCTATAGCGATGATATTGGTGATGCGCGTGAAACACAAATCACCCCTTATGCTATTTATCAATCGCAGGCTCAAGCACTGACGCTGCAAGCTAATACAGGAATGAAAGTGTGTGTGATCGACTCCGGTTTGGATCGCTCCAATGCCGATTTTGAATGGCAGTACATTACGGGTGATGATGATGCTGGGACAGGCAGTTGGGATCAGCATGGCGGGCCTCATGGTACTCACGTAGCGGGAACCGTTGGTGCTGCCGATAACGGATTTGGTGTGATAGGTATGGCTCCTGGTGTACCGATGCATATCATCAAAGTGTTTAATGCCGAAGGTTGGGGATACTCTTCTGATCTCGCGTATGCGGCAGAAAAATGTCAAGCCGCAGGGGCAAATATCATCAATATGAGCTTGGGTGGTGGGCGTCCAAATAGTACAGAGGAGAACGCCTTCAAAGACTTTACCGCAGCAGGTGGCTTAGTTCTTGCCGCGGCGGGTAACTCTGGTAATGATGTTCGCAGTTATCCAGCGGGCTATGAATCGGTGATGATGGTGGGGGCGAATGATGCCAATGATGACATCGCGGTGTTCTCTCAATTTCCGCCTTGTACAACGGTTTACACCGGGAAACGAGGTAAAGATAAAGAGCAAATCATTGATAGCACGTGTGTTGAGGTGACCGCAGGTGGTGTGAATACCTTTTCAGCTTACCCTGCGGATATGGCCGTTACTTCCGTGCTGAATGCTGATGAGCAAACCGTCTCGTCCACTGGTCTAGATAATTCAAGCCAAGGTTACGTATCTGGTGATGTTCACTTTATGGGCATTGCGGACGCTATTGATAGCAATGCAGCCGGTAAAATCTGTCTTATTGATCGCGGTGTTATCTCCTTTAACGACAAAGTGATGAACTGTGAGGCTTCGGGCGGTATTGGTGCGGTTGTGGTCAATAACGTAGAGGGGATGCTTTATGGCACATTGGGTGAAGAGACAACCTCAACCATTCCTGCGGTAGGCACCGATTTGAAAGACAGAGATGTGTTGCATGCCGCGACTAACTTGAGTGTTGACATCAGTAACTCTGATTATGGTTTCATGAGCGGCACATCGATGGCAACGCCTGCGGTTTCTGGCCTTGCAGCGCTGCTATGGTCAAATCATGCTGAGTGTACCGGTAATGATATTCGTGATGCGCTTAAGCAAACTGCATTTGATGCGGGTGCCTCTGGTCGAGACGATTACTTTGGTTACGGCATCGTAAAAATTGCGGATGCACACCAGTACTTATTAACAAATGGGTGTAATGCAGCGCCAGTAGTTGATATTCAATTATCAACAGAGACCTACACGTCTAAGCGAGGTGAAAAGGTGGATTTGACATGGTCAGGCGCAACCACGAGCAAAGTGAATGTTTATCGTAACGGTGCTGTTATCTCAACAACCGGAAATGATGGTACGTTTACCGATACGTTGGGCGACGCCTATGGCATGTACACCTATCAAGTTTGTGAGCAATCGAGCAGTAACTGTTCAGATTTATCAAGCGTGTCATTTGATTAAAGAGTATCGTTAAACAGTAAAAAAACGAGCGCCCGTTTGTGGCGCTCGTTTTGTCTATGCCTTTTATGTGGCTGCTCACCACTTGCAACCGTCGCTTTCGTCTCAAACCTGTACATCAGTAAGACTATCCGATAAAAATATTTGCTGTTATCGAGTAAGCTATGGAATACAGGGCCAAAATGGATTGGCATAAACCTGAGATCAGAATCAAAAGTGGCTATGGTTAAGCTAAGTGGATGTTGTCAGGAGAATTTCATGGAAGAAGATGAAAAGGCAATTCTGGGGTTAGTGGCGATTGTCGGTGTGGTGTTGCTGTGGGTCTTTCTGGAAGAGTTCCGCTATTTTGGCTTACCTTTTACCCCGTAAAACACAGCGCTTTACGGGGCGTTAAATGAAACCTGGCTTGCTTGGTTAACCTTCTTTACTCGTTTACTGCTCGTACTTTGCCTTGCTTTAAGTCATACAAGACTTTTGCTTTCGGACCATCAGCAATGATGCTACCTTTTTCCATCACAATGACGCGATCGACAATGTCTAGCATCGAAGTCTTGTGCGTGATCAGTATCAGCGTTTCACTTGGCTTAAGGTACGCCAACTGGTGCTTAATATGCATTTCTGAGCGATTATCCATTGCGCTGGTTGG
Source organism: Vibrio sp. PNB23_22_6 (assembly GCF_052877535.1). Taxonomy (NCBI): domain Bacteria; kingdom Pseudomonadati; phylum Pseudomonadota; class Gammaproteobacteria; order Vibrionales; family Vibrionaceae; genus Vibrio; species Vibrio sp. PNB23_22_6. The sequence goes on from NZ_JBNFXP010000002.1 coordinate 129,521, forward strand.
CTCATCCATTAATAAGATTGGGGGGCGACCGAGGAATGCTCGCGCAATATTGACGGCTTGACGCTGGCCACCAGATAACATCGCACCGCCTTCGCCTACTTGGCGCTCGAGTCCGGCTGGGTCCGATTGTGTAAACGTTGTCACACCTGCGCGGTTGGCGGCATCAAGCACATCACGGTCGTCAGTTAACGGTCGGCCTAAAGTAATGTTATCTCGAATCGAGCCAAAGAACAGGTTCGAATCTTGCGATACACAGCCGATATTGCGGCGAATGTCCACATGATGGAGCTGTTCTATGTCGGTGTCATCAATACGAACATGCCCTTCTGTTGGCTTATATAGGCCCATAATCAAGCGCTCAAGGGTGGTTTTACCTGAGCCGATACGGCCAATGATCGCCACTTTCTCTCCCGGGTTGATGGTCAGACTCAAATTACGAATAGAAGCAATGGGTGCTCCTGGGTAGTGAAAGGTGACGCGGTCAATGTCAATCTTACCTTGCACGATAGGACGATGAATGTAGCGTTTACCTTCTTCTTGTTCGTCAGGCATTTCCATCACTTGGTTAATGATAGTCATGGATGACTTTGCTTGGTTGTAGCGAGTAGAAAGTAATGAAAGTTGCACGAGAGGCCCAATCGCGCGACCGCTTAACATGGTTGCAGCAATAAGGCCGCCCATGGTTAGGTTGCCCTCGGCTATTAAGTAAACACCGAGAATGATCATTCCAACATTACTACTTTGTTGCACGAAACCTGCTGCGTTTTGAATACTATCGGTGATTCGACGGCTTTTGATGTTCCAGTTCGCCATGTGCGCGACGGCCTCTTCCCAACGGTATTGGAATTGACTTTGTGCACTGAGCATTTTCACGGTTTCTAATCCTGCTAAGCTCTCAATCAAGTTGGCGTATTTCTGTGAAGCAAGACGAGAACCTTCTTCAATTGAACGACGCAGTGGCCCTTGAATCAAGAGTGAGTGAATCACCAGTATCACGACACCAATCATTGGCACATACACCAAATCGCCCGCCATCAACCAAATGATGACTAAGAACAGAATGGCAAATGGAAGATCGATAAGCGCACTCACGGTTGCGGAGGTGAAGAACTCCCGGATGGATTCAAACTCTTGTAGATGACGAGCAAACGCACCGACAGAAGGGGGTTTGGACTCCATCCGAATGCCCATCACTTTGCTAAATAGCTTAGAGGAAATCAGAATATCGGACTTTTTACCCGCTACATCGATGAAATAGTTTCGTAGTGACTTGAGTAAGAAGTCAAACAAGAAGACCAAGAAGATGCCGCTTGCCAGCACCCACAAGGTCTCAAACGCGAGGTTTGGTACCACTTTGTCATACACCAAGCGAGTGAACATTGGTGCCGCAATAGCGAAGATGTTGATGAGCAGGGAAGCGATGAGCACATCGCGATAAATGCGTTTTGATTGCCACAAGGTTGACCAGAACCAGTGACCTTCATTCGTTTTGAGCACTTCAGGAGAGCGCTCGTCATAACGGAATTGCTTTTTAACTAAAAAATAGCGACCAGTGTACAGCTCAAGTAGGTCTTCTAATGGAATGGATATCGGAACCATTCCGCTCTCAAGGGTGGTGACTTCGGCTTCTTGCTTCTCTAGATCGATACTGTTGAGAACACAAGAGTCACCCCCTTTAAGAAGTAAGATAGCCGGTAGGATTAAGCTAGAGATATTCGCCAGCTCGGCACGGTTCTCCTTGGCAACCAATCCGGCCCTTTCCGCCGCTCTTGGTAGCAGGAAGGGGGTTAGTTTGCCCTCAGAGAGCGGAAGCCCATTAATAAGCGCTTCTGGAGAGTTGGCTAATCCGAAATAACGGCTAACGTAAATGAGCGAGTTCAGTAAAGGGTCTTTCATCCTTGGTAAACCTTTTAATCCTTATCAACGATGAAACCTTGGAATACCTCAACAAAGTGTTCGGTGAGGAAGTCCAACTGAATTTGTGTCTCAACACGCGATGCAATGGTCGTGATGCCCAAGTTGTGAGCAGTACGAGAGATCGAGGTTAAGGTGAATTTCTGTTTTTCGTCGTGCAGATTGTGGGTGAATAGGTAGTCCAGTTTGACGTAATTCGGACGGAACTCCTGAATGTACTCAAGCGATTGGAAGTTACGGCCATAGTTGTCGACACCAAACTCTGCCCCCGATTGACGAAGGGCATTACATAGTAGCGCCGTGTGGTGAGGATGCTCAATGTAACACTCTTCTGGGATTTCAAAGTGGAGCATTGGTGCCACTTTCGCATGTTTATAGAGCGTGCTAGTAACCCAGCGGATAAAGGATGGTTGAGATAAACTACTTTGTGCGATATTGAGCGCAACGGGTTCGGTCAGTTCACCACTTTCCAGCATGTTAATCATCGATTCAATCACGTATTGATCGAAGATATCGGTCGCTTCAAGTTGCTCTAGAGCAAACAGGTATTGGTTGGCACGATAGGACTCACCATCTTTCTCAATACTAGAGAACACTTCTTTATGGAATACTTTGCCCCAGGTGTTCTTTGCTGACTGAAAGCGGAACTTAATCCAACCGCTGTGGATTGCCTCTTCCACCAGTGCTTTCCATTGCTGTTTTCCCATCAAGCTCGATGGGCTATCGCTGCCAATAAAACCGTACGCTTTGTCTGGCTGTGCTTTTGCTTTAGAGAGCGCATTATCCACAAGAGAGAGCACTTCTGAACGTGACTTCAGGTCTTTACTGTGTGCCACCCCCAGAGCGACTTTAGGTTTTGCCAAGCCCGTTGGATCAGTATTGAGACCATTGACACAGTTGATGATGGTGTCGGCGATAATTCTTAGTTCGCTCTCGTCCATGTGTGGGAAAAGCAAACCAAATTCGTCGCTAGATAGACGAGCGATGGTGACTCCAGGTACATCGATGGTGTTTTTCAGACGTTGAGATAGCTCTTTCACGTGGGCATCAGCGCGTTGGTAGTCTTTCGTCTCGTAGATGTCACCAATATATTCTGCATGGAGTAGCGCGATACCCCCCTGAGTTTGTTCTGCTAACCATTGATCAACTTGGGTGATGTAGAAAGAACGATTACCAAGACTAGAGATAGGATCTAGGTACGCTTGTGCTCGCAATCGCTGCGCTTCTTTGGCCTGTTCTTTAAACGACAACTCAATTTGTGCAGACATCATGTTGATGCCATCGACGACTGCGATCAAATCTTTGGTTTTTGGACGAGTGAGTGGGTCGCCAAACTGGTTGTTGGCAATCTCATGCATTTTTTTCACGATCGCCGCTAACGGTTTGAGCGAACGACGCAGGATGTAGGAGATAGAGATTAAACCCGCTACGAAGATGATACCAAAGGCGGTCAGCAAGCGAATAAAGCCTTTCCATAGCTGTTCGTATGCAGCGCCTGGATGGCTAATGATCTCAACTTCTGCAAGTTGCATCCAACCGCTGGTGACCACTCGCTTATCGTGGATAGGCTTAAAGAGGTTAAGGTTGATAAACCATTGCGGCACCGTGCTTGGTTTGACTGGGTAAGAGCGCACAACTTGGTAGTCAGAATCAAGTGCAGTCAGGCGAACCACAGAATAGGTACTGCCGTCGAACAGTGCATTAATGACCGACTCAACCGCTACCTTGTCTTTGTCTTTTAGATAAGGAGCTAGTGCTAAACCCACGGTATTAATGGTGTTGTTGACCTCTGAACGTTGCTGTTGCTCCAAGCTGTCCCGAGTAGTATTGAATTCGATTACGAATACTGATGCCATCAAGAGTATAAAGACCGTAACCATTCCCACTACAAGCTTTTTATATAGGGTCATGTTTTTCACTCGTCATAGTTAATTATAGGTTTATTTAACTGCAACTTACGTTCGCGCGAGCGTAAGTCATTCCAAAGGCTCAAACGTGATGATTCTCCTGCTAGTTCTCCCGTACTAGCTGCAGATTTCATTAACCACAGGTCTTTACCGTTAAAACTGTATATCGGTAGCAAATTGCTACGCTTGGAGGCTCGAACTATCTTTGGATTGAGGTTATCAAGGATGAGCGGCTCTGAGCTGGCTGTTGGGTAGTAGGCTAACACCATATGAAACTGATTAAGTTCAATGGCCTTAACGTAGACTAAACGCATCTTTGAATCAGGGATGCCTAGCTCTAACAACGAGAAGTACTTTGCAATGGTAAAATCTTCACAGTCGCCCGCATTGCTGCCCAAAAATTCAAGGGGGGTTGCCCAATAGTCATTTTTCCCCCACAGTTTAATATCGTCAACGAAATACAGTTGATTGAAAAAGTCGTTGACGGCATTTAGCTTCTCCCGTGGTTCAAGTGCTTGGTAGACATCGAGATTGCTGCGCCATGTTTTGACGCGCATCCCCGCTCGTTCTCCATAAATAGAGGTGACCGTATCCACCCAACTCTGCTCTTTGCTGTTTAGCGCTCCAATTTGAAACGAGAAACAACTTAAACAGGCTATCAATGTTACTTTACGCTTCAAATTAGGGGGCATACTCGACTCGTAACACAACTGTTCTCTTCCATTAGGTTCGTCTATGAGAAATAATCGCTTTTTTGTTAAGCCGCTACCTATAATGCAGTGAGAGAGCATTGATACTACTCACTCTTTTAGTGCATTGGTTTTTGCGTTTAAAATTGGTTTAAGCAGGTACTCTAAAACGGTTCGCTTGCCAGTGATAATGTCGACCGAAGCGGTCATTCCTGGAATGATAGGCAAATCTTCGTTTTGACCGAAATTCGTCTTATCTGTTCGTACCCGGACAATATAAAAGCTGTTACCTTCTTCATCTTGTGTCGTATCGGCACTGATGTGTTCCAACTCGCCTTCTAAGCTGCCATATTTAGTAAAGTCATAGGCGGTTAATTTTACTATCGCATGTAAGTCAGGGCGTAGAAAGGCGATGTCTTTCGGCGCGATTTTGGCTTCAATTAATAACGTATCTTCTGTTGGCACGATCTCAACGATATCCATGCCAGGTTGGATCACGCCACCAACAGTATTGACGTTTAAGGTATTAATTTTACCCGTTACTGGCGAGACTACAACGGTTCGATTTACTCTGTCTGCTAAGCCCACGGCAGATTCTACTAGCGCAGACAACTGGTCTTGGGTGTGATTGAGTTTCTCTTGTTGCTCTGAGCGGAACTTGAGCGCCACATCAATGCGATTAAGCATCGACTCTTTGATCGACGATCTGATCATGGGTACTTTGAGTTCACTAGATGTCATTTCGCGACGCGTATCGTTCACTTGACGCTGTAACTTCAGCAATTCGATGCGTGGCACGACGCCTTCATCCGCAAGTGGCTTCGTGATATCGAGTTCTTTTTTTGCAAACTGGTAACTTTGACGCAGGTTGTTTACTCGAGCTTGAATTTCAACCAAGTCTTGTTGTTTCTGTTTTACTTGCTGATCAATGACGGACAACTGGTTTCTTAGGTTGTCTAAGTCTTGTCGGTATTCGGCTTTTTGACGGTGAGTCAGTTTCGGTTGGGTTTCTTCCAACATCGGTGGAAAAATGAGCTTGCCGTAGTCAATAATGACGCTGTCTTCCCAGTCTGCTACTTCAAAGTCACGGTTAACCCTCACACTAGTGATGGAAGCTGAAAGTTGTAACACGGAAGCGGTCAAGTTGGCGACTTGCTGCTCGCGCTCGCGAAAGTCAGAGCGGAATCGTGTATCATCAATGAGTAGTAGCTGTTGGCCTTTTTCAACGAGTTGGCCCTCTTTGACTAAAATTTCTTTAACCAAGCCTCCTTCTAGGTTTTGCACGACTTGGATTTGTGAAGAAGGGATCACTTTGCCTTTGCCGACAGTGACTTGATCGATTTGCGCCCAAGATGCCCAGCCAATTGCCGCAACAAAAAATAGCACCATAACCCAAAGCATCACGCGAGCGCTGTTTGGGGTGTTGAGGAGTAAAGCGGCGGTTTTGTCATCGACAAAATCCAGCTCCTCTTCACTGAGTTTGTTGTAATTGTCTCGGCTCATCACGTTCCTTGGATTACAAATACGAATTATCTTCTTGATCTTATTATTATTAACTGTGTATGTCAGCATGTATTTGTTAATAAAAGTGTGTGGAAAACTTGCGGATTGCGCGGCTAGAACATTTTGAACTCTGACTTATCCAATTGATGCTTTTTTAGTTTGTCGTATAAGGTTTTTCGAGATATTTGTAGCTCGAGCTGCACCTCTTTAAGCCTCCCTCCATGTCGCTGCAGGGCATCAAACAATAGGCAATACTCAAAGTGCTCCGTGCGTTGAGCCATGCTTTGAATTTCAATACTCTTTTCACTGTTCCATTCTTCGATGCGAAAGGTATCTGGCTTGAGTGCGCGTAACTCGGCAAACTGGCGTAATTGTTTAATATTCTCAGGCCAGTTAAGCTCAGTGAGCTGGGCGATCTCTTCGGCTGTTATGTGCGGTGGCTGTAATTGATATCGGCTAGCGGCATGGCGGACGAAGTGCTTATATAGCGGGCCAATGTCTTCTTTTCTTTGGTCTAAACTCGGTAAATATATCAAAGTGGCCAGTGTCTCCATATCTGCACTGACGTTGGTGGCTGCACCAAACACGCGTTGCAATCTAGGGTCGTTAAATAGGCATTGCCACTGTTCCATTGAAATATTTTCCGCATTGTGTAGGTATAAACTGCAATGGTCTTTTCCTTCGGTGAGCAGATGAAGGGCGCTATCGAAGGCATCAGATGATAAGTCGCATAAGTCGTCTCCTGATGCGGCGATCAATTCGCTATCAGCTAAAGCGTGTATGTCATGTGAAAACTGGGCGGCTAGCCTTCGACCTGTACCATTTTGTCCAACAAAGATAAGCGGTTGATGAGGAGCTGTGCTGATCAAGGTGCGACGGATGTTGACCATGGCTTGACTGTGGCCAATCATCTTGGGGCCAACATGGGTCTGCATGTCGAGCTCCTTTTTCAACCATACGTTTTCACGCAATAGGGTAAGCTTGTCGCTTGCGTTGTTGAGAGACTTTAATAGTTGCTCGGTAGAAAAAGGTTTTTCTAAAAAGTCGTACGCACCACTTTTCATCGCTTTTACCGCTGTTTTCACATCACCATGACCGGTCAATACGATGAATTGAAACTGGTGGTTTTTACCGAGCAATGCATCCATAAACTCCAAACCGTCCATTACAGGCATATGGATATCGGTAATGATGATGCTGGGAGAGTGCGGATCTATTACACGTAGCGCTTCAACTGCATTGGGGAAGGTGTTGACATCAATTCCCTCAATAAGCAGAGCTTGAGTGACCGCATCGCGGATATGCGGATCGTCATCCACAAAGAAAACCGGGTCACGCATGCGCACCTTCCTTTTGTTTATTCTGCTGTTGCTTATTAAAAGCGTTTACGATTGGCACCGAGATGACAAAAGTCATACCGGCAATGCGTTGTGTGTTGCTATCAAAATGATGATGGACACTCAGTGAGCCTTGATAACTTTCTAGAATACGTTTTGATATCGTCAAACCGAGTCCAAGCCCCTCAGGCTTGGTGGTAAAGAATGGATCGAATACTTTTTCCAACGCCTGTTCTGACATGCCAGGCCCATTATCAGAAACTAAGATGTCACAATGTAATTGATGATGTTGAATGGCAATGGAGATCTGTGGATCGATACCATGTCCTTCCATTGCTTGAGCTGCATTATGAAAAAGGTTAATCAGCACTTGTTCTAACTCGACATGGTGAATCGCTAACTGTAAGTCGTGTGCAATGCTAGGCACTTTGAGTGTCACGCCTTGCTTGATCAGTTTATTGCTCAGAATGCTGGTGGCGTTGTGCACGGCATCATGCAGTATCGAAATTTCGTTCTGCGGACCATTATCGGCTTTGCGAGTGAAAATTTTGAGCCGTGCGATGACTTCAGCAATGGTGTCATTGAGGGTAAGCATCTTGTCTAAATTGCTCTCAACCATTTGGTAGCGCTCCATGGTCATCAAGCGTTGTGAATTTTCCGTATAGGTTTTTAGTGCGGCGAGCGGTTGGTTGATTTCATGATTGATGCTAGCGGAGAGCTCACCTAATAGCGCTAGTTTCGCTGCTTGAGTCAGTTCTTGTTGGGTCTGTTTGAGTTCTTGTTGGCTTTGTTCATATTGACGTACGGTTTGTTGTAGTTTGCGATTGGCGTCGCTAAGCACTAAGGTTCGTTGTGTCACTTTTTCTTCTAAGCTGATGTTCATTTGAGCTAAATGTGCTTTGTTGATCATCATTTGTCCCCATGCTAGAGCAATTAATGCCAGCAGTGCGAACAAAATGAGAAAGATCACATCTGCTTGCAAAACGGCGTTTAAAACTTGCTGCTGGCTAACGAGTGCGATAACACGAAAACGCTTATCAAACAGTGGCGTCACGTAAGCGAAGTAGTCAGGTGACCTCAACAGCTGATTGTCGGTGAATTCAGTGTCACCACTTTGCGCCGTTAAGTCACCACGATACAGCGGTAATGTGTCGCCGTATTGACGAGTTTGATTTAGCTCCGTGCGAGCTGACTCCGATAGTGGGAAGAGGGCTCTATAACGCCAATTGGGTAAATTTGTCATAAAGACGACATCGTGCACGCCCGTAACCAGCACGCCTCCCTCATGCTGAATAAGACGTTGCTCGAGCTGTTCTAAATTGACCTTTATGGTAATAACACCTGCTACTTGATTATTGATCCAAAGTGGCGAGGAGGAGAAGTAGCCTCGCTTATTAGAGCGTAAACCAAGCGCCACATACTGCGCTTTTTCACCTTTGAGTGCATTTTGGAAGTAAGGACGAAAACTAAAATTGGCACCGATAAAGCTGTCAGCTTGTTGATAGTTACTTGAAGCAATGACTAACCCGGTACGGTCGTGAACGTAAATCGTATCGGCCAAGCTTTGTTTCAACCAATCAGACAGCAATAGGTTGAGGCCTCGAGATGGCTGGCCTAATTCAACCGCTGTTAATAAGCGAGGATCGTGGCTAAGAAGACTGGGGATCTGCTCAAATTTTGCTAACTCGTAACTAATTTCTTGCGCGGTTTGAGAGGCTTGTTTTTCGAGTTTATTTTGCCATTGTTCATATTGGTATTGAGTTGCGTATTGATGAGTCAGAACAAGGCCGATCGTTCCAATGGTAAGCAATAACGGTAAAAAAAAATAGCGTAGGTTTTTTGGGTGGGATAAATTCACGTTCGGCTCACTTGTTTTTAACGTTATGTTATCAAAAGGTATTTAGCGATGCTGTGAGCCGCAGCGAGAATGAGAGATAACATTTGTTGAATTCGCTTGATGAGTGATGCGATGGAGCGTGAGATTGACGATTGCGTGGCTTAAGAACGGAGTCGGGGCGGTTTGCTGTCCTTGAATTTCATCCTCATCAAGCGCACAATCAACAAAAACGAGTCAAGGAGTGAAGATGGAACTTGCTGATATTCGTCGTGAGTACACAAAAGGTGGCCTGCGTCGGAAAGATTTAAAAGCAGATCCGATTGATCAATTTAACCTGTGGTTATCGCAAGCGGTAGAAGCTGGATTGACCGATCCAACCGCAATGACGGTCGCAACCGTGGATGCGAACGGCATGCCGTATCAACGCATTGTTCTGCTGAAAAACGTCGATAAAGATGGCTTTGTGTTCTATACCAATTTAGGCAGCCGTAAAGCGCAGCAGCTTGAGCACAATAGCCGTATCAGCTTGCATTTCCCTTGGCACCCACTTGAGCGTCAGGTTCACATTACGGGTGTTGCAGAAAAGCTGACTGCGATGGAGAATATGAAGTACTTCACTTCTCGCCCGAAAGATAGCCAATTAGCAGCGATTGCCAGTAAGCAAAGTAGCCGCATTTCTGCTCGTGGGGTACTGGAAGGTAAGTTTTTAGAGTTAAAACAGAAATTTGCTAAAGGTGAAATCCCAGTCCCCACCTTCTGGGGTGGTTTTCGCGTTAAACCGCAAAGCATCGAGTTTTGGCAAGGCGGTGAGCATCGTTTACATGATCGCTTTTTATTCGAGCACCATGAAGGCCGATGGGACATCGAGCGTCTTGCGCCATAAGTTTTGCGATTTAACTAGATAGATAAACACCGCTCATTTTGGCGGTGTTTTTGTTTGTGGATTGAGTGACGGTATTGGAGTCTATCTATCACCATTGATCACGATCGACAGTTGATATTGCGCACATTCAATGATCGGGCTGGCCATTTCAAAGTCGGTTTTACCAATACAGGCTTCAGGCGAAACGTGCCCTATCAATTCTGCATATTCTTGATTCACATAGCGGAATACTGAATCTTTATCCTTGCATCCCCAACACCCCGGTAGTTGCCGAAGAAGCGGCTGTTATATGGTATTGATTGGAATATTCACCAGAGGACTCACTTTGACCTTATCGCCAGTGTTATTGCTGGTCTTTGTGCTCACGTCATTGACTATTCATGGTTCGACACACCTCCATGCCTTGATCATGCTTTCGATCGTCAAACCAGGCTAAGCCGAGTGGAGAGAAATATGCTCAAAAAAACTCAGCGTGATGACTAACATCAGATTACAGTGAGGTATGCCATATGGTATCAGGTTATGCTTTTGTTTTTATTTGAATAAGATAAAAAAGCCCACCTGATACGGGCTGGCAACACATGATAATCTTGTCGACGTGTAGAAGCGGTTCTAAATTACCAGGCGAGGGTCTGTCAAGTAAGTTCGGGGTATCAATTAGATACCGTGAGCTTAGGCTTGTATGCAGCCTAGAGCTTCAGTTCTAATGTATTGAATCTGGGGCATATTAGTAAGGGGGAAATGCCTCTATGCCCCTGTTTTAGTGATTTTTGTGTGCTTTAGAGCGTAATTTTTATCTTGGCTCTTACATTGGTGTGCATTTTAACGGTAAAGATCTTTGATAAGTGTTTATCGCATCTTCGGTCATTTTTGCTATCTGGCGGTTTTTGTTAAGAAAATTGATTGCACATTGACCGTAGGTTATATTCACATGATCATTGTTCCGGAACGATGATCATGCAGGGCGCTATGATCACATTGATTTGATCTTGGATGATTGGTCTAGGGAAGATTTGCAAGCTAGCAGAGAAGGTATATGATGCCAATGTGTAAGCCGACCGTGTAAAGACGACTGTTCGAAATGAGTGATTCAGATAACCCGAAAGCCCCGAGATATAAAGAGATCATGTTGCCAAAACCAGCAGAATTGATCACACTTCCGTCTTACATGGATTGCCATGATCATGCTTACACGCAGATCGTGATCGGTTTGAAAGGTCAAGCGGAATTTGAAGTGCGTGGACAAGGCAATTTGGTTGGCCCTGGTCAAGGTTGTATCGTAACGGCGTGCTCTGATCATGCTTTCGGAGGGGTGATTCATCAGTCAGATATTTTGGTGCTTAACATGCCAAAACCGACTAACGATGATCCAGAAATGCTTCAGAAAATCAATAATCTAGAGCGGTCTCATCTTTATTTCCAACTGGATGGCCAAATTCAAAAGCTGATTCAGATGTTGGTGCAAGAGATGCGCAATCATCCTAATGATTTGTTACTCAGTCGTGCGTGCAACGACACTGTGATTGCTCTGATGCAGCGTCATATCTCGGCATTTGAAACCTCGAAAAAAGAATCCCGTTTTGATTTGGATGCCATCGATCGTTACATCGAGCTGCATCTGAGCCATAAAATTAGTGTCGCTCAATTAGCCGGCAGCGTGTTCTTGGGTGAGAGTCAATTCCACAACCTTTTCAAAGAGCAAATGGGTATTACGCCGCACCAGTATGTTCTAGGCAAACGTATTGACATGGCGCGTGACTTGATTGAGCAAGGCCACTTAACGCTAGGGCAGATCGCCGAGTTTACGGGCTTTTCTAGCCAAAGTACGTTTACTCATACCTTCACTCGTTTACAAGGCTTATCACCGTCTCAGTATAAGAAACAAATTGGGTAATATTGCTCAATCTATAGCTTATTTAATGACAGCTGCGCATCTGCCGCGGTTTGTTGTACCTGAATTTTGTTCGGAAAAGTCGAATTTTTTGAGTCATTCTCAGCAAACTTGTTGTGTTTTTATCCATTTCTTGCCAAAGCGCAATCTAAATCGTTCTTATTCAAACATAGTCTGGCGAAAATTAACCCGAGTTTGTTGTAAATAACGCGTAAAAATGAACTTTTACAACACAATATATTATCTATTTATATGTGACTATGTAGATGTTTTGTTATAAAAGCGAGTGTTTAGCAAAAAACTCGGAGTTTTTGACAAGTATTCTTTATGCCCTCAAAATACACTGCCAGCCATTGATGAGCCTCGAAGCGGTTTTCGAGGAGAGAGATTGAGGAAAACGCATGTTTACAGCAACGAACGTGTTAGCACCGGAATTTATCGAGCAGTCGCTTGATAACTTGTGGTCACTGATCTCGCCATTGTATATGGTGGACGAGTCTCAATGGCTAGAGCAACTATTGCCACTAGCAACGCCGACAGCGGAAGAAAAATCGGCAATCACGACCCAAACAACCCAACTTATTGAAGCCATTCGGGCCGATAAGAAATCAATCCAAATGATTGATGCATTGCTGCTGGAGTACAGTTTAGATACCCAAGAAGGTATCTTGCTGATGTGTCTTGCAGAAGCGTTGATGCGTATTCCAGATTCAGCAACGGCTGATGCACTGATTAAAGACAAGTTAAGCGTGGCTGATTGGAAATCTCACCTTAAGAGTTCTGATTCGGTGTTCGTTAACGCATCAACTTGGGGCCTAATGCTCACGGGTAAAGTGATTGGCCTTGGTGAGCAAGAAACCCAGAGCCCAGGTCAGGCTGTAAACCGTCTGGTGAACAAATTCTCAGAACCGGTGATTCGTAAAGCCATGTATCAGGCAATGAAGATCATGGGTCATCAGTTTGTACGTGGTCGTACGATTGAAGAAGCGCAAAAGAATGGCCGTCCAATGCGCGACAAAGGTTTCACTTATTCATTTGATATGTTGGGTGAAGCAGCGCTAACTACGGCAGATGCAAGCAAGTACTTCAAAGATTATCTAATGGCGATCGAAGCTGTTGGTCGTGAAACGTATGGCAGTGACACGAGTCCTGCGCCTTCTGTCTCTATCAAGTTGTCTGCACTTCATCCACGTTACGAAGTGGCGAATGAAGAGCGCGTGATGACTGAGCTTTACGACACGCTAACGCAACTGCTCAAGCGTGCGATTGAAGTGGACGTTGCTATCACGATTGACGCAGAAGAAGCTGATCGCCTAGAGCTGTCATTAAAACTGTTTGAAAAGCTATACCGCAGTGACCTAGTGAAAGGTTGGGGCAAGTTTGGGTTGGTGGTACAAGCCTACTCAAAACGCGCACTACCGGTCCTGGTGTGGTTGAACGGTCTAGCGAAAGAGCAGGGCGATCTTATCCCACTACGTCTAGTAAAAGGCGCGTACTGGGACAGCGAAATTAAATGGTCGCAGCAAGCGGGTTACACCAACTACCCAGTTTACACTCGTAAAGAAGCCACTGATGTCTCTTATCTCGCGTGTGCACGTTTCCTACTAAGTGAAGGCGTGCGTGGCAATATCTTCCCGCAGTTTGCGAGTCACAACGCACACACCGTGACTGCGATTGCCGTGATGGCCGCGCACAAAGATTACGAATTCCAACGTCTGCATGGTATGGGTGATTCGCTTTATAATCATGTGATGGACACTTACGGTCAGCCTGTGCGTATTTACGCGCCAGTTGGTAGCCATGCGGACCTGCTGCCTTACTTGGTTCGTCGCTTGCTAGAAAACGGCGCGAACAGCTCGTTTGTGCATCGTTTGGTGGATGCGCGTTGTCCGATTTCAGAGCTGACGCAGCATCCAGTGGATATGCTAACCCGCTTCGACACGCTGAATAACGGTCAAATTCCATTGCCAACGGATATCTTCCCAGAGCGTAAAAACTCATACGGTGTGAACGTTGATATCGACAGCGAAGCGAACCCATTTGAAGCGCAAGTTGAAAGCTTCCTAACTCAGCAATGGATGGCGGGTCCGATCATCAATGGCGAGAAGCATGGCGAAAGCATGATCAAGGAAAGTTCAGCAGAGATCATTACCGCACCTTACGATCGTCGTATCGAAGTGGGTCAGGTGGCTTTCGCAAACCTTGATCATGTTTCCGCAGCGATCGAAGCCGCTGATGCTGCATTTCCTGATTGGAAAGGTACGGTGATTGAACAAAAAGCCGCATGTTTAGACAAGCTTGCGGATCTGATGGAAGAAAACCTCGCGGAGCTGGTGGCGATTTGTCATCAAGAAGCAGGTAAGACGATTCACGATAGCATTGATGAAGTGCGTGAAGCGGTCGATTTCTGTCGTTACTACGCCAAACAAGCGCAAAACCTTCAACCATTCGAGTTGGAAGGCTTTGATGGCGTGAAGCGCATTTCTAGCCGCGAAGGTTTAGGCGTATTCGTTTGTATCAGTCCATGGAACTTCCCTCTGGCGATTTTCCTTGGTCAAGTGACAGCGGCACTTGTCGCAGGTAACACGGTTGTGGCCAAGCCAGCTGAGCAAACCAGCTTAATTGCCGCTCGTGCGATTGAATTGATGCTAGAAGCAGGTTTCCCTGCGGGTGTGATTCAGCTATTGCCGGGTCGTGGTGGTGAAATTGGTCATGCACTTACATCTCACGATGCTATCGCAGGTGTGGCATTTACTGGTTCGACAGCAACGGCGCAGCGCATCAACGTGACGCTTGCCGAACGCAGCGCGAAGCCAGTGTCGTTTATCGCTGAAACTGGCGGTCAAAACGCTATGATTGTTGATAGTACTGCACTGCCAGAGCAGGTTGTGCGTGACGTGATTCGTTCTGCTTTCGCTTCTGCAGGTCAACGTTGTTCTGCTCTGCGAGTGCTGTTTGTTCAAGAAGACGTAGCGGATCGCATCATCAACCTGATCCAAGGTGCGATGAATGAACTGCATGTTGGTATCCCTTATCTACATAAAACCGATGTGGGTCCGGTTATCGACAGCAATGCAAAAAACAAACTCCTTGCTCACCTTGAACACATGACGAACACGCAAACCAAAGTTGCGCAGCTTCAATTGGATGAAGCTTGTCAGCACGGTGATTTTGTATCGCCAAGCGCGTTCGAAATCTCGGGCATTGATGTTCTGAAAGAAGAGCAATTCGGTCCTATCTTGCACATTGTTCGCTTTAAAGCATCTGAGTTGCCAAACGTGGTTGAGCAAATCAACCAAACGGGTTTTGGTCTCACAATGGGCATCCACAGCCGTAACGAAACCACTTACCGTTGGATTGAAAAACACGCTCGTGTAGGCAACTGCTACATCAACCGTGATCAGGTTGGTGCTGTCGTGGGCGTTCAGCCATTTGGTGGTCAAGGCTTGTCTGGTACGGGTCCGAAGGCGGGTGGTCCTCACTACCTATACCGCTTCACTCTACAACATCTTGTTCAAGCAGAGCAGGCATAAGGAGTCGCATTATGGTTCATCAGATTACGTATTTTAAAGATGCATTCTCTGCGTGGGAGCAGTGGAATCTGACCGATTTTGATTATAAGTGTGAGCATTTGCTGGCATTTAAATCTGCTGTTGAAGCGCAGCATGCTGTGGTTGGCAAAGTGGTGTCTTTCCATTTGCAACAAGCGTCTACACTTTTAGCAGAAACACATCAGTTAGTAGGACCTACGGGAGAAACTAACGAGCTGTATGCTGCGGGTCGCGGTGTGGCTTTGGTGGTTTGTGAAAACAACCTAGAAAACACCGAGAATGCGCTATACAGCACTTTTGCAATGATCACCAGCGCCCTAATTGCAGGGAACAGTGTGGTGATTTGTAGCGACAATGCAGAGCTTAATCAATTGGTTAAGCAAGCTTTGGCGTCAACTAACTTCCCATCAAATGTAGTCCAAGTGGTTGCGTACGATGCGTCTGGCCTATTGCTAGACAGTGACGTGCGCAGTGTGGGCTATGTTGGGTATTCACAGGTTGAGCATGCGCTTAACTTGCAATTGGCTAAGCGTGACGGTGCTATCGTCGGCTTAGTTTCTGAAACGGATTTAGAGTCACCGACAGTGGCTCACGATCCTCATTTGTCGTTACGCTTTATTACTGAGCGTACTCGAACGATAAATATTACGGCGGTGGGCGGCAACGCAACTCTACTCGAGTTGGGGAGCGACTCTCACTAACCTGACTTGTGGTGCCAACCTAACAACAAAGAGCCGTAGAGCTCATTTGGGTTGGTCTCTCTTGTTTTGGTGTATTGCTGAGACGGCAAAATATCAAAGAAGGCAAGGAAGGAAATAATTATAACGAGGACTATCTAATGATAGAAAATGGTTTTGCTATCACGACCACATTCGTGGCGTATTTGTTAATTATGGTTGCCATTGGCGTCTATGCGTATAAAAGAACTTCCAATTCATCGGACTACTTTCTAGGTGGTCGTAGCCTTGGCCCTTGGCCTGCGGCACTTTCTGCAGGTGCATCAGACATGAGTGGTTGGTTGCTACTCGGTCTTCCGGGGTATGCGTATGCGGCAGGTATTGAAGCGTTTTGGCTAGCTGGTGGTCTATTGGTGGGGACATGGGCAAACTGGTTAATCAACGCGAAACGTCTACGTACGTTCAGTATTCAAACCGATTCACTGACACTGCCAGAATTTTTATCGCGTCGTTTTAACGATAAGTCGAAACTGATCCAGACAATCTCTGCGTTCTTTATTCTTCTGTTTTTCCTTTTCTACACCAGTTCTGGCTTGGTCGCAGGGGGGAAATTGTTTGAAACCGTATTTGGCTTGGATTACAGCATCGCGGTTGTTATTGGTACCGTATGTGTGGTTTCGTACACAATGTTTGGTGGTTTTTTAGCAGTATCTTGGACCGACTTGGTGCAAGGCTTGCTAATGGCCGCGGCATTAATGATCGTGCCAGTTGCCGTTATGGATGGTGGGTTAGGTCAACTTGCTACTGACATGCGCGATATTAACCCAGAGTTGCTGACACTTTGGAATGATGTCAATGGTGAACCTCTATCTGCAATCGCGATCATCTCACTCGTTGCTTGGGGCTTGGGTTACTTTGGTCAGCCACATATTTTGGCTCGCTTTAAAGCATCACGTTCAAACAAAGATCTGACGACTGCGCGCCGTATCGCAGTGGGTTGGACTGCACTTTCTATGACGGGTGCACTGTTGATCGGCCTAGTGGGTTTGGTATGGGTGACAAACCACCCTGGTACGCAGCTCGATGACGGTGAAAAAATCTTTATGCTGTTGGTGAACACCGTATTCCACCCGGTGATTGCAGGTATCCTACTTGCGGCCATTCTAGCGGCAGTAATGAGTACGGCGGATTCTCAGCTGCTTGTATCGTCATCTGCACTTGCAGAAGATTTCTACAAGCAGGTGATCAAACCTAACGCTTCTTCTGAAGAAGTGGTGATGATTGGCCGTGTAGGTGTTATCGTGATTTCTCTTATTGCTCTGTTCCTAGCGATGACGCCAGACAGTTCAGTTTTAGGTCTGGTATCTTATGCGTGGGCTGGCTTTGGTGCTGCATTTGGCCCTGCCGTAGTACTAAGCCTTTACTGGAATGGTATGAACCGTAACGGTGCCTTGGCGGGCATCCTAGTGGGTGGCATTACTATCGTCGTATGGAAACAACTGACGGGCGGTTGGTTTGATGTGTATGAGATTGTTCCAGGAATCATCTTCTCTACCATCGCTATCGTGCTTGTGAGCAAGATGACTGGTGGTGCGACGCAAGAAGTTATCGAACAATATAAAGAGTACGAGAAGAAACTGGTTGAACTAGATTAATTCTTCTTGAGTCAAAACTAAGCCCGCGATCTTCGCGGGCTTTTTTGTCGCCTCAATCATAGTTTATGTTCAGTATATGGGGATCCAAAGAAGGTGCGCCGCAAATGTATTCTGGCTACACATGGCGGTTTGGTGTGTTTTAGCTGCATGAGCTACGTTTTGATGTTAGTTTGAGCGGATCTCTTTAGCATAACTAAAAGTCATTTAAACAGATACACTTAGATAGATTCCGTTGGGTGACGCTGATTATTAACTTGGTTTACTAGGAATAAACTGCGAGAATCGAAGTGTCAAAAAATACCAAATGGTTAAATATGAAACTTTTAGTTCGTAACTTGGCTCGTGAAACCACGGAGCAAGAGATCCGCAAGCTGTTTTCAAACTACGGCAAAGTTGAACTTTGCACGCTAGTGTTGGATCAAGATACTGGTCTGTCGAAAGGCTTTGGCTTTGTGATCATGCCTGATGAAGCAGAAGCGGCTTCTGCTCTTAAAGCGTTGAACCTGTCTCAGGTTGCAAAAAACGCGATCCGCGTGAAAGTCGCTCAAGACTAACACCGAATAGAAGCCAGCATCCACGCTGGCTTTTTATCTTCAACCTTTGACGTATTTTCTAAATGGAGACGTTCAAAGACATCGGCACATAGCGAATGCCTTGCTTTTCGTAGATAGTGTCAGTTGGCTCAAAACCGTGTTGTTGGTAGAACTGGACGGCATTTGGGGCAGAACGAAGGCGTACCGAAGTTCCTGGCAGGCGTTTGGTATGCTCTAATATCGCGTTAAGCAGCAACTTACCCAAGCCTTTATTTTGCTCCTCAGTGGCGACAAACAAGTGCGTGAGATAGTTGCCATCTTTGAGCGCGGCAAAACCAACAATCTTAGTACCGCTTATGACTTTTAGCGTAACAAAGTTCGTGTGAGTGATCGCTTGAGTCACATCCTGCTCAATTTTCGCGAGGAATCGTTGTTTCCCTTCCGGCGTGAAATGCTCAAGAATATGTTGTTGCGTTGTTTTAGAGACTAACTCCGCAACCGCGATGATATCTTCAATTTGGGTTTGAGTTATCTCGGGCATTAATCTTCTCTTCAAGTGTCTTTATTAATTCTTCTAACTGCTGCTGATCGAAATTGTCCGAATTGGGGACTTGATGTGCGTCGTTCGCAGTGTAGAGCATCAAATTTCTCCCATTGCGCCTTTTTGTGTTGTCTTGCATACCTCGGTGCGACTTTTAAATTTAGCACTATGCGCTCTTCAAATCATTGCGACGTGAACAAACCAAATTATGTCCGTTACCCTAGCATCTTGGGGTTACCAGATACATGAATGACAACAACGTACTGGTCGTAATTCACACTGTAAATTATCCAAACTATGAATGAAATGAGCGAAAAGAATGAATTTGGACAGAACAGCGCCATGCTCGAAGACCGCGTAGAATATCGCTTAGCTTAACTGATAGACAATATGTCGAATTTATTGGCTGTATGGCGTAATATTGTCCAAAAAGGGGTGAATAAGAGGTCAGACCAATGTCTCAGTTTTTTATTTTTTATTGGTATTTTTTGAACGTAGTACTCAAAAAAAAGATTGGCCTTTTTCTTTAGGGAATTATTTTGAACAGAATGTGTCAATTGTCAGTAGTACAGCAAAAGAAGGGAGAAAGGAAATGCCGGATATTTATTGCTCAGCATGCAGAAAATCGACGCAGCATAAAGTGATTATGAAGCGTAGTGAGCCCGAGCAAGTAGAAACATTGACTGACAAAGTCGTAAGTTTTACACAACTGATGGCGAAGTTTGTAACCGGTGAACATTATTATGAAATGGAGCCGCAATACTACTGCCGAAGCTGTAACCATCGCGCTATCGGTGAAGTTATTCAGCATCCAGCGCAACAGACATCGGCAATAATGTGAACGAGGTTAAGCGGCCTGTTCTTCTTCTGCACTGACCGGTAGGCCATCGACCATCACTGGCCAACCGTATGATGCGTACTCTGAAGCCAAAAATTTTGCGACCTCATGTGAAACGGTCGTGTACGTCCATTCACCAACACCAAATGGCTTGTACGCAAGTTGTAGGGTTAACATTACTTTCTCCTAATTCTTTTTTCCTATTATTGCCTTACAATTTGATGTAGTACTTTTCTTTAAAGCTCAGTTTTTTCTCTGCAAAGGTCATTGTCTCATTTTTTATTAACATAATTAAGTTTGACTATAAATCTTAGTGATAAGCTGATGATTTTATAAACTAAGCATTCATGGTCTGTACACTTTGTATTTCGGAGCTTTTTGTTCAAAGCAATCGTTAAATTCTTGTGGAATTCACACCTTCTTGATTTTGTGATTTGCAAAACCAAGCGTAACTATTAATGTAACGACTCTTGAATTGTTGCAAGGATGTAGTGAATGAGTTACCAGCTGGACAGGATTGATTTGCAAATTTTGAGATTGCTGCATTCAAAGGGGCGGCTCCCGATTGTTGAATTGGCGAAACAGGTTAATTTAACGACCTCTCCCTGCTCCGAGCGTGTAAAAAGATTGGAGAAAGAGGGTTACATCAATGGCTATCATGCAGAAATCAATGCCGAAAAGCTTGGTTTAGATGTACAAGTTTTCATTCATATACGGCTTGATCAAACCAGCTTTTCCATTTTTGAGAAGTTTGCTAAAGCCGTAGAGTTAATGCCGGAAATTGAAGAGTGCTATTCATTATCAGGAGACTTTGACACGATGATCAAAGTGAGGGTGAAGAGCATGAAAGCGTATCAGGAATTTATGTCGAGTAAGATGGGAACATTGCCTGGTGTGATTCAAACTCGTAGTGAAGTGGTGATTGAAGAGCATAAAACTGGGTTTGGTGTGAATCCCGAGCTGATCAGTTAAGGCATCGCACTTTTAGATAGAACAAAGGAGCCATGCGGCTCCTTTGTTATTTTGCTCGGGCACAATCTATGCGCTCACATATGTGGTCAGTACGCCAATCAAACCGCCAAAAACGCCCCCCCAGACGACAAGCCAGCCTAGGTGTTCTTTAATCATTTTCTGCACGATTTCTTTCACCAGTGCAGGAGTGAGCTCACTCAAGCGCTGTTCGATGATGCTTTCGATGTTCTGTTTGATTTCATCCATCATCGCAGGAGACTCTAGCTGCTCTTTTAACGCATCTTTAATGGTATCGCTCTGGCTGAGCTCAACAATGGACTGCTGCATTTTTTCGATGAAAGGTTGCTTCATTGGCTGTAGGGCTTCTGCGCCACCAAACATCGCTAGCATGCCACCGAACTGTGAGCCTTCTATCACTTCTACTAGTGAGTCAAACGCTGGGGTTAAATCGACTTTATCGATCACTGGCTGAAGGTCAATGTTTACTCCACCCGCCATCTCATTGTTTAGGAAGCGGTCGATATTGGCTTCGGTAAAGAACTGTTCCATCATCAAGTTCTTAATGGCTAATTTGAATTCTTCAAATCGTGCGGGAATAACACCAGAGCCGTATAGGCATGGTACTTTCTCAAATAGCATGTGCACCGCAAGCCAGTTCGTGATTGCACCTGAAAATGCAAATAGACCTGCATACCATAGGTAATCATTTTGAATGTGATGACCTGCGCCCATCAAAGCGATAGCGAGGACATTAGTGAGTAAACTTTTGTTCATATTGAGCAATTATGAATAGAAGAAGTAATGAGTAGGCATGATTTTATACCCAAGTTACCTAGAGATGCTAGGTTAGATGGAATGGTTTAGGGTAAGTGAGGGGGAGAAAGAGCACAAGGCAATTGGTCGAAACCAAAAATTAACCCGACAATAATTGTCGGGCTACTGCTTTTTCTTAGAAGCTCTAAGATTATTATTTTGGTGTTTTAGAAGCGGAAGATCTTACAGCAAAGTTGGCATTTCCAGCGCTCTGAGTAGCCGAATAGTTTGTCAGCCCAACTTGGTTTCACTTTTACGATCTGCATTGAACCACATTTACACATAAGCCAATTACCTTATTATTAATGTAATAACTAAGCCATATATTGAGTATAGCTGTTTCTTAAAAAGTGAAGTAACAAATGAAGCCAACTCAATGCTCTACGTTGTGTCCACTGCTTTAGAATACACAACGGGACGCTATGTTAATAAGTGGAATGTGATGCGTGTCGCCTTTTTTGTTTTGGTGGTGAGAAAATGCGTGATCGTTATCGCGTTTTGTTTTTCGGGCGATAATAGGTTCGGTACCGTGATTATAGCGAAATGATATAAAAAACGGCGCCAAGAAGCGCCGCTTTTAGGGGGGGGAAGATAGGTTTTATGAGTCTTGTCGATTTTCGATCTCTTCGCCAATAAACCCACCGGTTTGATGCGCCCAAAGTTGAGCGTAAATACCATTATTGGCAATTAATTCTTGGTGCGAGCCTTGCTCAACGATACTGCCTTTATCAAGTACGATTAGGCGATCCATAGCAGCAATGGTCGACAGTCGGTGTGCAATAGCGATAACCGTTTTGCCTTGCATAAGTTCGATTAAACTTTCCTGAATAGCGGCTTCGACTTCAGAATCCAGCGCAGAGGTTGCTTCATCAAGGACCAAAAGTGGCGCATCTTTTAACAGTACTCGCGAGATAGCAATCCGCTGTCGCTGACCTCCAGAGAGCTTCACGCCTCGTTCACCGACCTGAGCATCGTAACCGACATTGCCAAATGGGTCAGTCAGAGTCTCGATAAATTCGTGTGCGTGTGCTTGCTTGGTCGCGTTGAGCAGCGCTTCTTCTGTTGCATCAGGGTTGCCATACAAGATGTTGTCGCGAATAGATCGGTGCAGCAGCGATGTATCTTGTGTCACCATCCCAATTTTCGAGCGTAGTGAATCTTGAGTTACTTTTGATATCTCTTGCCCATCAATCTTAATACAGCCCTCTTCGACGTCATGGAAACGCAATAGTAAGTTCACTAATGTTGATTTGCCTGCGCCAGAACGACCCACTAAGCCGACCTTTTCGCCCGGTTTGATGTTAAGGTTGAGGTTGCTGATCACACTTTTCTTCTCACCGTAATGGAAACTCACGTTGTCAAAGTGAATCCCTCCCTCAGAGACGTTGAGATCGTTGGCATCTGGTTGGTCTTTGATCTCTATTGGTTTAGAGAGGGTTTTCATGCCATCTACGACCGTTCCCATGTTTTCGAACAGTGCGCCGACTTCCCACATGATCCACATTGACATTCCGTTGATTCGTAGTGCTAAGCTGATAGCAATGGCGATAGCTCCGACACTGATTGCACTGTCTAACCATAGATAAATGGATAAGGCTGCAACGGAGAACACCAAAATGTAGTTCGATATTTCAACGGCCACATCAAAGCCGGTCACTAAGCGCATTTGGCGGTAAACCGTATTTAAGAAGCCTTTCATGCCTTGTTCTGCATACTCAGTTTCTCGTGTGCTGTGTGAGAACAGTTTTACCGTTTGGATGTTGGTGTAACTGTCTACAATGCGCCCCGTCATGGTTGAGCGCGCGTCAGCTTGTTCTGTGGCGACATTTTTGAGCTTTGGTACAAAGTAGATTTGAATCGCCACGTAGGCAGCAAGCCAAACCAGCATTGGGATCATCAAACGCCAGTCTGAGGCGGCGAGTATTACAATCATACTGGTGAAATAAACTGAAACGTAGACGAATACGTCCATTGTTTTCATCACCGTTTCTCGAACGGCAAGGGAAGTTTGCATCACCTTAGTCGCAACACGCCCTGCAAAATCGTCTTGATAAAAGTTCAGACTTTGGTTGAGCAAGTATCGGTGTGCGAGCCAACGAATTGACATCGGATAGTTGCCAAGCAAGGTTTGGTGGATTAGCAGTGAGTAGAACACCACTAACAAAGGCATGACGACTAGCAATAAGGCGCAGTAAAAGATCAGAGTATCCTTATTGTCTTGTAAAAACGTCTCTGGGTTGCTAGTGGAAAGCCAGTCAACCAGTTGTCCCATTGCGCCAAATAAGGAGACTTCGACAATGGCCACAATCGTCGACATCAAAGACATGATGATCAGCGGCTTTTCATAGCCTCGAGTATAGTGACGCAAAAAAGCAAAGATCCCTGAAGGAGGCTGATCAGGGTTGGATCTGGGGAACGGCTCGGTAAAGCCTTCAAATCGTTTAAACATAACTCATCCTAAAGTTAAAACTGTGCCATCTCAGACATTGAACTCATAAATCATCTTTACCCTGGACGAGGCAGCGTTCCGAGAATGGAGGTAAGATATATTGTTGTGTCTACCAGCCAGAAAGGTAGACGATTTTAGGTTGTGAGGGGTGAAAAAGTAGTCTAACTGATTGGCTTTGAAATGTAACCATTAGGTTATAGACAGTGATGGGAACGGTGTCTTGTTTTTGATATTCCTTGATTAGAAAACAACGAACTCGCTTTCACCCAATAAGAAGTCGCGTAAAAATCGTTATTGGCAGTAAATATCACTTTTCATTGATTGAATCATTAATAAAAACAGCAAAACCATGCTTAACATTAAATTTACAATCTGATCATTCTAGTGAGAAGGAATGTATTGGATGCTATTACACGAATCAGTGCCTCAGAATGCACATGGAAGAAAAGAAAGCATACAAAGTGCTCTGCGTCATACTGCAAACTGTGTCGTCATGGTGCCGCCGAAAGAGTTTCGCTTCAATGACGAAACGGCACAAGATAATGAATTTCAACACCAAGTATCACTTAGCCAAGAACAAGTGTCGCGTAAAACCATGGCTGAATTTTCTGCTATGGTGGCAGCATTGCGCCAAGAAGGTGTGCAAGTTGTTGAATTTGATTACCCAACATCAGATGTTGCCACGCCGGATGCTGTATTCCCTAATAACTGGTTTAGTACTACGCCTGAAGGAAGCTTTTATACTTTTCCTATGGCGTGTGAAAATCGTCGGCAAGAAGTGCGCCCAGATGCTTTAGTGGCTGCGCTAGCACATGCTGGACGTGTAGTGCATCAACAAGATTCGTTGACAGGCTATGTAGAAGATGAAGCCTATCTAGAGAGCACCGGCGTGATGGTTTTCGACCATTTTAATAAAACGGTTTATGCGGCACTTTCGCAACGCTGCGATCGTCTCGTATTAGAAGAGTACACCAAGCGCATTGGCTACGAGCGAGTGATCTCTTTCCAAACTCGACTGCCTTCTGGCGCGCCGATTTATCACACCAACGTGATGATGGCGGTCGGTGAGCAGTTTTGTGTCATTTGTGATGAAGTGATCCCCGAGTTCGAGCGCCGCTTCGTGATTAAATCACTCGCAAAAGATAAGCAAGTCATCTCGATTTCTCTGGAACAGATGAATCAGTTTTGTGGCAATATTCTTCAGTTGGAGAGTGTTAACGGCGATAAAGTGATTGCAATGTCTCAATCTGCCTACAATGCGTTTTCGCCAGCGCAGCGAAACCAACTTGCGACACACGGGAAATTGCTGCCGTTTGATGTTTCTACCATAGAATCGATTGGCGGAGGTTCTGTGCGCTGCATGCTTGGTGAAGTGTTCTTACCTCGTCGTAAAGCTGTGTTGTAATACCTGAACGCTGCTTCCCAAACACACGATTAAGAGGTGCGAGACGTGATATTTAAATGAGTACAGAATGCCACTCTCGAGGAGTGGCGTTCTTAATTTTAATGAATACGTTAGATTTTCATCGTTAATCGCTGCTTCGTCTTTATATCAAGTCATTCTCGCGGAACTAAGCATCTCGAGGCTGGTGCAGGCCATCGATATCTCCAATGGGCCTTTTGCTCGACCAGACCTCAATGTGCTGTTATCGGGTGTCGTGTTCATCCGCAACCCGGAGAACAACTACCCAATTAGAGGTTCTTACCTGTAAACGCACCGCTAGCATAATAGGCTCTGCGGGAGGCATTGAAAACGGAAAGGGCTTACTCTTCTAAAACAAGGTGGTTCACCAAAAAGATTGTGATAAAGTCCGCGCCTGCGTTTTATCACGCTCTCATCGTTTTCACTGCCTCCAGATAAAGGGCCAAGCAAATGTCATTTTCTACTCTTTCATTGAGCTCAGAGCTTATTCATGCGTTGCCAAAAGAGATCAACAAGCCTAGCGATATTCAAGCATTGGTGATTCCTGAAATGTTGGTAGACCAAGATGTGTTGGCATTAGCCAATACGGGCAGCGGAAAGACATTAGCTTACGGCCTCCCGTTACTTGAAAAGCTAAGCGCAGATACTGGCCAACAAGCGGTAGTTTTGGTGCCAACACGAGAGCTAGCGATTCAGGTAAGTGACGCGATTAATCAAGTTGGTCAAAGCTTAGATCTAAGTGTGGTTTGCTTATGTGGTGGCGTAGATAAAGAGCCACAGCAGCAGGCGCTCGCGAACAACCCTGCTATTCTTGTCGCAACAACAGGCCGTTTAGTTGACCTTATCAAGCATGGCTTGGACTTAAACCGTGTTGGTTACCTTATCCTGGATGAAGCCGATCGCCTGCTCAACATGGGCTTTTGGCCTGATGTGCAAAGTATTGCCGCCCAAATCTCAAGCAAGCGTCAAACGGCGATGTTCTCAGCGACATTTTCTGATGAACTGAAGCAAAAAGCGAAGCAGCTGATGCACTCTCCAAAGCAGGTGTCTGCGCATAAAGAAAACAGCATCAACAAAGATATCGTTGAAACGCTGTATTTGGTGAACAAAGGCAGTAAAACCCAAGCGCTGATTGAGTTAATCAAGCAAAATGCATGGTCGCAGGTGTTGGTGTTTATTGGTGCTAAAGAGAACGCAGATGGATTGGTGAAAAAGCTGAACAAAGCGGGCATCTCAACCAATGCACTACATGGGAATAAGAGCCAAGCCGAGCGTGAAGCCGCGCTCACTGAGTTTAAAAGTGGTGAAACGAACGTACTGATCGCAACGGACTTACTCGCGCGCGGCATTCATATTGAACAGCTTCCTGTCGTGATTAACTTTGAGCTGCCAATGCACGCTGAGACATACGTACATAGAGTAGGCCGCACCGCGAGAGCAGGAAAGCAAGGTGTGGCGATGTCGCTCGTCTGCCATGGTGAAATGGAGGCCCTAACCGCCATTCGCAATCTGACGCAGCGTGAACTGCCAGTGCAAGATTTAGAGGGATTTCCTGTCACTGATCAGCCATCTACCGGCGAAAGCAAACGTGCGCCGAGAGACAAGAAAGCAAATCGACGCACGAATAGCAAAAAAAGCATTAAGCAGTTTCAAAGTAAACCGAAGCGCCACGCGCCACGAGTCAAATAAAATTTGTGGTTGGAACCATCAGGCTGGGCCTTTGATCTAATAGGGGTATCGAAATATGGGTACTCCA
Organism: Vibrio sp. PNB23_22_6; assembly: GCF_052877535.1. Classification (NCBI taxonomy): domain Bacteria; kingdom Pseudomonadati; phylum Pseudomonadota; class Gammaproteobacteria; order Vibrionales; family Vibrionaceae; genus Vibrio; species Vibrio sp. PNB23_22_6. The sequence continues at coordinate 156,690 of NZ_JBNFXP010000002.1, forward strand.
ATATGCTTCAGAGCCTGCTCCTCAACATTACGAACTCGAAGTCGCTCACCTCTACTGTAAAGACAATGGTCGCCAACTTGTTGACCCTGTTCGGTTACCGAAGACCGTCACGAACAAAGAATACGTTCAAGAAATGGCACTTTATCTACAACAGACCCGAAAGAGTGTGCGTTCTGCCCACAGAGAGATGAGTGTACTCAGAGTAAGAACATGAAAAAGGTGATTACTCGGCATATCTATACAAATGTCGTAGATAGAGCAAACCAAATGTGCCTTTCAGCGTATGGACGGAAGACCTACAGATGGAGATAAGGTATCACAGGCACCGTTATGCTCGCTTCTGTGGGCTGAAGAACGTGCAAATGCTATGTTGGCTTGCAGCCGCCGCTCATACGAAAGAACCCCACTTTTTACTCTATACTCTAAATTAGTGGGGTTCGTCAGCAATCTGACGCCACGCTAACACTGCGGCGTTTTTTATCATTCGCAATTGGTTTTAACATTCACAATTGGGATAAAGTCATTACAATACGTCGGTCTTTATTTTGCGGCGATTCCACTCTTGAAACTCAGTAAACGACTCAATCAAATAATACAACTTGTAGAGCCTAACTATACTCATATCTGGGATTGCTGCTGCGATCATGGGTTGCTCGGTACCGCTTTACTCAATAGTGACATCGCACCGAATATCCATTTTGTCGATATTGTCGAGCCGTTGGTATCGGCAGTGGAGAGCAAGCTGCAGCGCTTTTACTCCGACACATCAGCAGCTTGGCATGTGCACTGTTTGGATGTGGCGACATTGCCTTTGCATCAATATCCGGGTAAACATTTGGTGATCATCGCTGGTGTTGGCGGGGATTTGATCGCCGAGTTTGTACAAGCCATACATCAGCAATACCCAACACTCGATATCGATTTTATTCTGTGCCCTGTTCATCACCAATTTAAGCTGCGCCATGTTTTGAATCAACGCAACTTTGGCTTAAAAGACGAGGTGTTGGTAAAAGAAAATCACCGATTTTATGAAATTATCTATGTTTCATCTCAGCAGAGTTCGCAAGCAAAAGTGAGCTTAGTCGGTGATAAAATTTGGTTGGCCGCCAATGAAGAACAAACGCGGTTGAGCAGAGAGTATTTGGACAAAACCCTAAACCATTACAACCGGATCCTGCAGGGCAACAAAAAAGACGTTGCTCAGATTGTAGAGAGTTATCAGTCGGTCATGCTCTGATATTTGAATAGAGTGTCGTTGTTGCGATTACTGCACGATTGAACATGGGCGACGTGAGGGAAGGTTGAGCTGACTACAACGCCAATCTCATGCTACTAGCTCTGTTCTTAGCGGACGAATCTTCTCGTTCTTTCTCTCTTTTTTCTTCATTTTACGCAGTCTTTGTTCTGCTCGTTTTCCCTTGTTCGCTCGTCACTTTTATCAGCCTATTTGTTTTTTCTTTTTATATTCAGTGCAATTACAAAAAATGCACCATAATTGGAGTTATTGACATGTTTGTATATAGCAAGGGTGGGTAATAGCACCCCCTGAAATGAGTTTCGTGATAACGCAGTGGTGAGTGGCATGAGTACGGTAGGCTGGTGGAATCAACTGGCCAAAAGGTAGAAATACCTCAACGTCTCCGAAGGCCTTAAGGCGTTGGACTTTTCGTAAGGAGAAAGCATGAGAGGCGTTGCTTTGCATTTTTCACTGGATGAGTTCCAGGATCGGCTAACGAAAGTTCGGTTATCGATGGAAGAGCAGGAACTGGATCTTTTGATCATCCACGACCCGTCGAATATGGCGTGGTTAACCGGGTATGACGGTTGGTCTTTCTATGTGCCTCAATGCGTGGTGGTGGCGATGACGGGCGAGCCTGTTTGGTTTGGGCGTTGTCAAGATGCCAACGGGGCATATCGAACAGCGTATATGTCAGCGGAGAATATAACCTACTATCCCGATCACTATGTGATGAACCCACCGCTCCATCCGATGGATTGCTTAGTTGAGGGCGTACTCGAGCCAAGGCTTTGGGATCGCGGCCGTATCGGTGTGGAAAAAGATAATTACTACTTCAGTGCCACGGCTTACGAATCGCTGACCACTCACCTACCTAATGCTCGATTATTAGATGCAACAGGCTTAGTGAACTGGTGCCGCGCTGTAAAATCGGATCAAGAGTTAGCGTATATGTATCGCGCGGCGCGTATTGTCGAGAACATGCACCGGGTGGCGTTTGAGATGATTGAACCAGGCCTGCCAAAGCACCACCTCGTGGCTGAAATTAACCGACAAGCGGTACTTGGCCATGAAGAACATTTTGGCGATTACACCGCCATTGTGCCGTTATTGCCCTCCGGTTCTGACGCCTCTGCGCCGCATCTGACCTGGGATGACCGGCCGTTTCAAAAAGGGGAAGGCACCTTCTTTGAAATCGCTGGGGCTCACCGCCGCTACCATTGCCCGCTTTCTCGTACTATTTTTTTGGGTGAACCCGATGACAAATTTAAGCGCGCCGACGAAGCGCTGACACGTGGTATTGAAGCGGGGTTGGAAGTCGCGAAACTAGGAAACACCTGCGCAGATATCGCCAATGCACTCAATCAGGTTCTGGACAAGGCGGGGTTCTCACGCGAGGGAGCGCGCTGCGGATACCCTATCGGCTTGAGCTACCCGCCAGACTGGGGGGAGCGAACCATGAGTTTACGAGACACCGATGGGACACCCCTTGAAGAAGGCATGACATTCCACTTTATGCCGGGGTTATGGTTTGAGGACTGGGGATTAGAAACAACAGAGAGTATTGTGATCACAAAAGAGGGCGCCAAAACCCTGTGTGATTTCCCTCGCCACTTATTCATTAAACATTAGAGTCACTTCATTCAACTTGAGCCGCAGAAAAGTAGGGAAGAAGAGGGTTGTAGTGATGGGCGAAGACGGTGATGAACAACACTTATACTCCCATGATAAGGAGGGGTAACCATGCGTCTTGATCGTTATGACGTTAAAATTCTACAAATTCTTCATGATAATGGGCGCATTACCAAATCCCACCTTGCCGAAGCGATTAACCTGTCAGTCAGCCCCTGCTGGGAGCGTGTCAAAAAGCTCGAAGAGGCTGGTATCATTGAAGGTTACGGAGCAAAAGTAAATACGGATGTGTTGTTTAAACACACCTCAGTGATGGTTGAAGTGACGCTCAAAGAACATAGCGCCCAAGCCTTCAGACGCTTTGAACAACTGGTACAACATACCCCAGAGGTGACAGATTGTTACGCCACTGGCGGCGGCATCGATTATATCCTCAAAGTTCAATCGGCAGACATTGATCAATACCAACGGTTGATCGACAACTGGTTAGATTCAGAAGTCGGCATTGAACGCTACTTTACCTACATCGTGACGAAAACCATTAAAAGCCATTCTGTCTCTTTAGACATCAATCCAAACTCGCTCACTTTAAATGGTTAGCCTCGCGTAACGGTGTGCAGAAAAAAATGCATGTATTTTCCTCTTAAACAGAAAGTTTTGTCCTCCTCTTTGGCGTCATCAGAAATATTCGGAATATTTCCTCCTCTACAGTGTATCTATATGTCGGATTTCTATGACTTTGAGTACTCATTCATATGGGTATCGATACCATAATGATCGATACATCTGAGCATTTAAAGGAGTCGTAAGTTCTCACGGCTGCGTGAAGGCGTAAGGGGAAAATCATGAATGACAAAACGCAACAACTATTGGATATCGATCGTCAACGCGTATTTCACGCCTCAACGCATCTAAAGCAATATGCCTGTGGGGAATTGCCGGGGAGAATCATCACAGGTGCAAGCGGCATTCGTATCACCGACTCAGAAGGAGCGGAGTTAATAGACGGTTTTGCTGGATTGTATTGTGTCAATATCGGTTATGGCCGACTAGAAATGGCAGAGGCCATTTATGAGCAGGCAAAGCAATTGGCGTATTACCATACCTATGTGGGGCACACCAACGAAGCACTGGTTAAACTCTCTGATCGCATCATTAAAATGGCACCAGAGGGCATGAGCAGAGTCTATTATGGCATGTCAGGAAGTGATGCCAATGAAACTCAGCTTAAACTGGTGTGGTATTACAACAATGTGCGTGGACGACCAGAGAAGAAAAAAATCATCTCACGCGATCGTGGTTATCACGGCTCTAGCATTGCTTCTGGTTCGATGACCGGACTCCCCCTTTTTCATGCGCACTTTGACCTGCCACTAGACCGGATCAAACATACGCTTGCCCCTTACTATTATCGCCGAGAAGATGAGAGCTTATCTGAGTTAGATTTTTCGCAGTATTGTGCTGATCAACTTGAAACACGGATTCTTGCAGAAGGGCCAGACACCGTTGCCGCGATGATTGCAGAACCTGTGCTGGGAACGGGAGGAATAGTGCCACCTCCGCGAGGCTATTGGCCGGCAATCCGTAAAGTATTAGATAAATATGATGTGCTTTTAATTGCCGATGAAGTGGTGTGCGGCTTTGGTCGTCTTGGCGCGAGTTTTGGCTCGATACATTATGATATGAAACCGGATTTGATGACAGTCGCGAAAGGGCTTACATCGGCCTACCAACCGTTATCTGGAGTGATAGTTGGTGAGCGAGTGTGGCATGTACTCGAAAACGGAACTGAACAATGGGGAGCAATCGGTCATGGTTACACCTATTCCGGTCATCCAATGGGAGCGGCAGCGGCAAACTGCAATTTAGACATCATTGAGCGTGAAGAGCTAGTTCAGAACGCCGCAGAAGTCGGGGCCTATTTACAGCAACGAATGGCCGACACATTCAGTGACCATCCGCTGGTGGGGGACTCTCGTGGTGTGGGCATGTTGCATGCCTTAGAGTTCTCTGCAAATAAGCGCAATCGTGAACATTTCGATCCAAACTTGAAAGTGGGTTCCCAAATCGCCGCCGCTTGTCTAGAGCAAGGTTTAATTGCCCGTGCCATGCCACATGGCGATATTCTTGGCTTTGCACCGCCGTTGATTACTACTCGTGCTGACATCGATATGATGATTGATAAAGCCCATCAAGCAATCAGCAAAGTGATGGATCGTTTGGTTACCTCGAATCAGTGGCAGCCGAAATAAAGTGGTCGTACAAGCAACGCATTCTCACTGAATCACGCATCTCGAGGTTAGTTATAAATTGGAAGGGGTGACAAGTGCTAAAACTGATCCTATATTTGGAAGCAGAGGGCTAGGGTACACACACGTTGTTTACCATTGGGGCCAGAAGGACACCGATGGTTACTGCTTCTACTAGCGATGTCAGACTTTTTCTCTAAAGTGATTTAGGTGACGGAAAAAGTTTGATTTAGTGAAAGAAGATCGCGTGTTAGGCGTGCTCGAGTGAGTTACTTAGCCCTTGTAGAGCTAAAGAAGTTAGGATTCATTGAAAAAGTAAAAAAAGTAGTTGTATGAAATTTATGCTTCTGCTAGTATACCGCGCAGTTGTTCAAAGAGTTATTAAATGCAGCATCAAGTACAAGTAAAGCTTCCACTACGAAATAACCATTTTTGTAGTTAGATGTTTCCCTTTTATTTTAGCGTATCATGATATAATTCAACTCATTAACATATTGTTAATAATGAACTTTTACTCAAAATAAACTAATAGGGGCATAACATGTCTAATTCAAATACTGGTATCGTAAAATGGTTCAACGAAGAGAAAGGCTTCGGTTTCATCACTCAAGATAACGGCGGCGCTGACGTATTCGTTCACTTCCGTTCTATCGCTTCTGAAGGTTTCAAAACTCTGAAAGAAGGCCAAAAAGTGTCTTTCGAAGTTGAACAAGGTCAAAAAGGCCCACAAGCTAGCAACGTTATCGCTCTTTAATTAGGCGAAGCTGTGTAAGCTTTAAAGAATATAGAAGGTCGCTTATTATTAGCGGCCTTTTTTGTATCTGTCGTATAGCAATCCTCCCCTTCGAGCCCAGTATTTTGGCATCGTCGATGTTGAATATAAGAGGAGGGATAGTGAGCCGAATCTACCTATTGTTTCAGTTCGATAAGTTACGCAGCTTTGGGTCGTCTGAAAGGTATTCGACAAATTCGATTTCAAAGCCTGAAGGGTCAACAAAATAGACGTTCTTACGGTATGGTTCTTCAGCGCCGGGGTTGGCAATTTGATAACCTGCTTCAACCAGTCTTTTCGTCACGCCATCAATGTCGTTGGTCACATACGCGAAATGCGCTAGCCCGACTTGATAACCGCTTAGATCGCGATTCTTCCCTTCGCCATGATCGCTCATCGCAATGTATTGGTACTCATCACCAAAGTGGATCCAGTTTCTTGGTTTTCCGCTCCATTCGCCTTTGCCTTCGTCACGCACATACCAATGTGGAAATGCTGCTTGGTAAAACTTCAACATTTCAGGGATGTCCTTAACCACTAAGTTCACATGTTCGAGTTGGATCATGGTTTGCTCCTTTGTCATTTTTTAACCAACGAAGAATAGGTTAAAACCTCAAGTTAAGTGGAGGTAAAGGGCTTTTTCATTTTTTTATGTTGAATGGATTATGTACTTGCGATTTGGTTCAAACTATTGCTTGTTATGGCCTTTTGCGAATTGTTTTTACAGATGCTTGCGGTAAGTAGATTCCGTATCATGCTCCTTCGTCGCTGTACGGAATGACGCAGTGGGATTGAGCATAGGACTCGCGATGTCATTCTGAAAGAGCCAAAGAGAGTATTCAGAATCTGCTTGAAGCGTGCAGTGATGCTGGTGGTTTGAATGGGACAAATCATGTGGGCTGGATCAGTTTTTCCGGTTTCTTTCCCATATGACGTTATATGGAGCTTGGGTGCGGTATCTATTTGAATATAATATGATTTCCTCAAGAAACAAAAAAAGCCAGCAGTTAATATCTGCTGGCAAAGTTTTTGGGCTTCTAGGTTTTTGCATTTATTTCTTGTTACTCATCGCTGTCACGGTGCCCCGATTGGTTTTCCAGGGAAGAAAACACAGCACCGTGCGCTTTGTGCTTAAGAAACTGGAGATTAACCTTGCTTACGGATCAGGTAGTCAAATGCGCCTAAGCTTGCTTTTGCACCTTCCCCCATCGCAATGATGATCTGTTTGTAAGGAACGGTTGTAGCGTCACCCGCTGCGAAGACACCTTCTAGGCTAGTATCGCCACGGCTACCGACTTCAATTTCGCCACGCTCAGATAGCGCTACTTCTGAATCTTTTAGCCATTCGGTGTTTGGCACTAGACCGATTTGGACAAAGATACCTGACAGTTCGATCTCTTGGATTTCATCTGTGTTGCGGTCTTTGTACTTCAAGCTGGTTACGCGAGTGCCGTCACCCACGACTTCTGTGGTTTGTGCCATCGTAATGATGTCTACGTTTGGTAGTGAATTCGCTTTGTCGATAAGCACTTGGTCTGCACGAAGTACGTCTGCGAATTCAAGAACCGTTACGTGTTCTACGATACCAGCAAGGTCGATAGCGGCTTCGATGCCTGAGTTACCACCACCGATAACCGCGGTTTTCTTGCCTTTGAACAATGGACCGTCACAGTGTGGGCAGTACGCGACGCCTTTGTTGCGGTACTCTTGCTCACCCGGAACGTTCATTTCACGCCAGCGTGCACCAGGGCTAAGGATGACACTCTTACTCTTCAGCGTTGCGCCGCTTTCAAGTTGAATATGAATCAAACCATCTTCTGTGTGTGCAGCGCCCATCAGCTTCTCTGCTTGTTGTTCAGTCACGACGTCTACGTCGTATTCTTTTAGGTGTTCTGCTAGGTCAGTTGCCAGTTTTGGACCTTCAGTGCGTTTTACCGAAATGAAGTTCTCAATTGCCATGGTGTCCATAACCTGACCACCAAAGCGTTTAGCGACAACGCCAGTACGAATACCTTTACGAGCGGCGTATAGAGCAGCTGCGCTACCACCAGGACCACCGCCGACAACAAGTACGTCGTATGGGTCTTTTTCGCTCAGTGCTTTCGCGGCTTTCTCGCTCGCGCCGTCATCCACTTTGTTTAGGATTTCAGTCAGAGACATACGACCTTGACCGAATAGCTCACCGTTCACGAATACGCTTGGTACGGCCATGATGTCACGCTTCTTCACTTCATCTTGGAACAAACCACCGTCGATCATGGTTGCTTTTACTTTCGGATTGATCGCCGCCATCATGTTGAACGCTTGAACCACGTCCGGACAGTTTTGACACGACAGTGAAATGAAGATTTCTACGTCTAGCTCTTTGTCTAGTGCTGCGATTTGCTCGATGACTTCCTGCTCTAGTTTGATTGGGTGACCGCCAGAGTGAAGCAGTGCCAATACGAGAGAGGTAAATTCGTGACCCATTGGCAATCCTGCAAAGCGTAGTGCTGTACCTTTTGCTGGGTTAGTTACCGCCATCACTGGTTTACGTGCGCTTGCGTTGTCGTCACGTTCAACGGTGATTAGGTCGCTCATCTCTGCGATTTGGTTCGCTAGAGATAGAATATCCTTCGATGCTTTGCTTTCATCTAGACTAACCACTAAACGAACTTCTTCTTTTACATTAGCCAGATATTGTTTGAGTTGTTGTTGGATCGCTTGGTCTAACATAGCTGTTACTACCTTAAAAATATTAAAAAGTGGTTACTGTAGATAAAACCTGAGGGGGAGAGAGCAAATCAGGCAGAAGGTCGTCAAGGTATCTAACCTGAAGTGCTCTCTTATTCAGTTCTAATCAGAAAAAGGAAATCGGAACTGATTAGAACTTAAATTTCAGTGGCTTAGATTTTGCCAACTAGGTCTAGTGATGGAGCTAATGTCTCTTCACCTTCTTTCCATTTAGCTGGGCAAACTTCGCCTGGGTGCGCTGCTACGTATTGAGCTGCTTTCACTTTGCGTAGTAGGTCTTCTGCGTCACGGCCGATACCTTCAGCAGTGATTTCCATTGCTTGGATAGTACCTTCTGGGTCGATTAGGAACGTTGCACGGTCTGCAAGACCTTGACCTTCACGCATCACACCGAAGTTGTTTGTGATGTTGCCTGTTTGGTCGCCAAGCATGTAGTACTGAATCTTACCGATAGTGTCTGAGCTGTCATGCCATGCTTTGTGAGTGAAGTGTGTATCAGTTGATACTGAGTAAACTTCTACTCCACGTTTTTGTAGTTCTTCGTAGTGGTCTGCTAGGTCGCCCAGTTCTGTTGGACATACAAACGTAAAATCTGCTGGGTAGAAGAAGAATACTGCCCATTTACCTAGAACGTCTTGTTCTGTTACTTCAACGAATTCGCCGTTTTTGTACGCTGTAGCTGCAAATGGTTTAATTTGAGTATTAATCATAATTTACTTTCCTTTGAATGTTTTAAGCTGAGTTGTTGTTGCTTTCGGAAAGTATATTCTCATCGGAGTGTGTTTAAGGAAAATCGCTTGTAACTATCCTATTGATAGCCATTTCCTATTTAACTTGATAGGTCGTTTCGATGTAAGGAGAGGCGATGTTAAGTACCGATTGTTTGGATTTGAACAACTCATCCGCAGCGGCTTCTAAGCGCAACCGCCTGATGAAATCTGCTAACGTCTCGCCCTGCACGGCTTTAAAGGTATGATAAAAATGATATTGAGACAGGTTCGCCAACGTGGCCACTTCTGGCAGGTTTAATGGCTCATTGAAATTCTGTTCCAAGTAACGAATCACAGGAATCAGCCGTTGGTGATAATCGATGCGCATTGCAGTATGTTCTTGTTCTGTTCATCCCATTTTCTAAGCTCAAAGCGTACCGAAATCAAATTGGCTTGCAAGATTGAGATAGGATAAATGCGTGTTGGTAAGGACAAATAACAACAAACAAAAAGGCCGTTAACCCCATGTTCGGGTTAACGGCCTTTTCTATATTCAGCACTTAGCGGGTATAAGGCTTAGTTAGCTTGGTTTTGGGTCTGAAGCTTCTCTTTTGCCTCTTCAACTTTTGAGAAATCCAATCCCAACTCTTCGACTGCTTCTTTAATTAGCGTAGGGTTTTGCATGACTTGCGCCATCAACATCTGCAATTTATCTTGAGGCAAACCTAGTTGACTGATTGTTGCCATTGCTGCAAAAGGGTTCTGCGTTAGAGTCTGAAAAATCTCATGGATCTTCTCATCACTGATGTTGTTCTCTTTCAGCATTGCAAGAATCGGGTTCATCACATTTCCTTTTAATCATTCAATGAAATAGAGGCCGAGTTTATCACTTGGTTTTGCTGGGGTGAACTAGGAACATTAGCGAGGATACATATCCAAGGCGATTTGCTCTGAATCCTGCTTCTTGAAGTCACTTGGGTATACGACTGCTCTTCAACATAATCGCTATCAATTCCCCTAATGGGTGAAATGTCACAATTTTCAATATCCTGTCAGTTCCATATATCCCGTTCCAGAATGAGTGCCTTTAATGCGTACCGGACCTTCCCAATAAGGCACAGAAAGCGGCATCTTTGCATTGGGGTTCAGTGCTGAAACCGTCACTTCAATTTGTTGAGTTGGAATGGATATTTGCCATTCCGTTGGATAACGGTGTCCTTGAATTTCCGTTTGCTTGGTCGACTTTAAGCGGATGTCTTTTTGCTTAATGGCAATGCCAGAACCGTCTTTCTGCATCAATCTTGCGTTGGAATAGCTTGCTTCACCCGTTATTGAATCACGCAGTTGGAACGTCACCAAACTGGTTTTGTCACTCAACCTCAACGCAAACCAATCCCAACCTTGTTGCGAATCGAGTAAGAATTGTGAGCTCCATTCTCGGTCAATCCAACCTTTGCCGGACACTTGGTGCGTTTTTCCATCAATGGTGACTTCGCCTGAAACATCAATAAATGGTTGGCTATAATAATACGATGCGACCTGACCATTTGCACTTTTGGTGCTGTAGCCTTGAACGCCCTGTTTTTGATAAGGTGCAGAGCTGGTAAGATTTAATGAGTAGCTAAACAGACTTGAATCGACCTTTAAATTGGCAGGGAATAGGTCGTCAGTTTGTGAGTGCCATTGCCAGTTATCAAGGAAAGCTCTGAACGGTGCGCCTTCTATGCCTGCCAGTTGTTTGTGGCCGCGAGACCATTTTTCATCGGCGTAATGTTTGTCTTTGGTTGTAACAGCACTGTGCGCCATGTAGATCTGCTGACTTTGCCATGCACTGGCGTTATCGGTGTTGCTGCTTTCAGCTTGAGGTGAGGTTGCAAAACGAAACTGTGTCCACTGTAGGCCGAGTGGATTGCCATCTTCATCGATTAGATTCGCGGTTAAATACCACCACTCATGGCGAAAATCGTTGTGTGCCTGATGATCGGCAGGGAACGTGAGTTCGGTGCCTTTCACTACTGGAGTAAATTGGCCATCCTCGGTTTGAGCGTCACTTCCGTTCATTAATGCTCCCATGTTTTGCGGTGGTGACTCTTCACAGCCGATCAGTGATAAAGAGCCAAGGAGGAAAGCCGCCGCTTTTACTGATTGATTCATCACAATACCTCGCTCTGTAAACTGGACACGACCGGTTTGCTCACCAAGCGCCAAAGTGGGATCAAGGTGGCAATCACAGCAACCAAAATAGTGATGGCGGCGATACTGAGTGCGTCACTCCAACTCCATAGGTAATTCAAGCTCCAGCCAAAAGCTCGCAAGGTGACAATATCAGTGAGCACATAGCCAACCATCGCACCTAAAGGTAAGGCTATAACGAGCGTAAACGCCACCAAAGCCACGATTTGGCCGATGGCCATTGCCATCAACTTTCGACGGTTGACGCCTAAAGCATACAACCTTGCCACTGCGGCCTTTCGAGCATCAAGCAACATAAAACAGGCACTGAACAGGCCGATCATTGCTACCAGTAAAGTGACCCCATTTAATGCGCGAGTAATGGCAAAAGTTTGCGAGAAGATCGCTAAGGCGATGGATTTGATTTGCGCTTGATCGTAGAGCTGACTTGGGTGCAGATTGAGTTGATCACGTATTTGGTCGTATGCGGTTTGTTGATCGCCAGTGACCTTGATACCAAGGCTGGTGGGCAAATCCGTAAAGCCACTTTTACGCCATAAACTCGGTGCAATGAGTACTTCACCATTGGGTGAACCGTAGTCATGGAAAATAGCCCCAATAGTGAGGTTAGTATTTTTCACTGATGTGAGATTGAGTTCCTCCCCTAGTGACAATCCGAGTTTTACGGCCGTCGGTTCACTTATTGCGACTAACTTCCCTTGATAAAAGAGCGGCCAGAAATTAGGAACGTGCGATTGAAACACCATGGTCTGCTCTAAGGTGGCGGTGTCTTTGGTGCCGAGTAATATCGGCAAGCCTTGCAAGTTGTCATCAACATAATACTGTTTATAGACTCGTTCGACGTTGTTGAATTGCTCTAATGCGCGCTCAACATTGGCGATATCTTTTTGGGACGGGCTGACATAAATATCGGCATGCAGTCTTTGTTCGAGCCACTGTTTTAAGGTGGATTCGAAGCTGCCGACAAGGGTGTTCATGGCCATGTTAGCGGTGATGGCGAGAAGTAATGCCATCATGGCGAGTGAGAGTGGAGAAATCAGTTCACGTAGCTCGGCAAACAGATATTGGAGTAAGCCTGATGTGGTGCGTTGTTCGCTCCATTGCGCCAATACGCTAAGGGTTTTAGGAAGATAAAGCGGAATGGATATTACCAACACTCCCACCCAAACCATGGTAAAACGGTGATGTTCGCTTAGCCATAATCCGGTGAATGACAACAGAGTTAGCACAATGCCAACGACAAACAGTTGGTTTTCGTTGGCGTTTTCTGGCGTTTGGTAAAAGCCTCCATGAGAAGAAAGCGGTTGGCGAACACGCTGTTTAAAGTGCTGCCAACAGGCGAGTAGCGTGGCGGCTAAAGTGAGTATCAGAGCCTGCGCCCACCATTGCCACTGCCAAGTCCCAGGCAGTAAGGTTGCACCGTAAAGCTGTTCTAACGTCAGGGCCACTGTGGGGTGGAGCCAATGGCTCAGTTGCATGCCTAAAACGAAGCCAAGTGTCGCGCCGATCGTCACCAACATGGTTAATTCAATCAGCAGTGCGGAGAACACAATCATAGGAGCAACACCAGCTTGCTGGATTTGAACTAACAGACGATTGCGTTTGAGCAAGCTATATTTCACGCCGTTGTAAGCGATAAATAAGCCAACCAAAAACGCCAATAAGCTCATTGCTGTCAGATTGAGATGAAAGCTGTCGGTCAGGGAACCAAGGTCTGTGCTTTGGGTATTGGTGATCCATTGCCCTTGCTCGCCAATCAGGTTCTGCCATTTTGCTTGCGTGTCCTTACCCGTATCAAAAACTGCAATGTAACTGAGCTTACCTTGCTTGTTCAGTAACCGTTGTGCAAAGCCAATATCCATTAGCATTCGGCTACCTAACTGCCATTCATCAGGTAGGACAGTGACTTTGGTTTCCACGCTGTCCAGAGTGAGGTACTCGGCTTCACCAACGCTTTGATGTTGTGATTGGCTCATCATCACGATGGGTTCCCCCGCCATTAATTGGGCCAATGGAAGTGCATCGCTGGAAAGTGAAATGGGTTGTGGATCCTCTGCTCTCTTGTTGTCTGCTGCAGAGCGAAGGCGAGACGTAATGGCGGCGACTAACTCACTGCCTTGCACTGACCAGCGGCGGCCTTGTTCATCGCGAACGCGTCCTTCAATGATGGGCAATGCCGCGCTTAATCCCTTGTGACGCAGTGAGAAGTAGAGTGACTCTGACAAATATCGTTGACCTGCTGGGGGAATGATCAGGTTTTGCGCTTGAATACTGAGCTGTTCTGTGGACTGGGCATAGCTACGTTTAGCATTGAGGTTAATGGCTTGCACTGCAACAAATAAGGTCACCGCAAGCACGATGCCAATCAAAATGGCGGCAGCCTGAAGTGGCGCTTGTCGATAATGAGCAGCAAACAATTGGAGGGTGAGTTTCGTGTGTATGAGCCTAGTAGGATTCATGCTGCGACTCATGATTCAAAGGAGCGGTGAAAAGGTGGCCATTTTGCAAGTGACAGCGAGCCTGCATAAAGTCGGCACACTCTAAGCTGTGGGTCACTAATATAATGGCGGTGTTGCCTTGGCTAGCGATCTCGGTAAGCAGTTGCATTACCTCTAATCCTGCTTTTTGGTCGAGGTTTCCGGTCGGTTCGTCAGCCAGTAAAAGCTGAGGTTGATGCGCCAATGCTCGAGCGATGGCCACGCGTTGTTGTTGTCCACCGGATAAGGAAGAGACGTGCCGACTGAGCAGTTGGCTGATGCCAAGCGCGCCCACAAGATGATCACACCAATCATTCCAAGGTTGCTGGTTTAGGTTGAGAGGGAAGGCGATATTTTGCTTTACGTTTAGTGGCGTTAATAGATTGAATTGCTGAAAGACCACGCCGAGTTGCTGGTATCGAAAGCGGCTCCATTGTGGATCTTTCCATGTTGCGGTGTTGTGCCCACTCAACAGCAACTCTCCACTCGTGAGTGGTTCAAAGCCGGCAATGATATTGAGTAACGTGCTTTTGCCACTACCACTGGCGCCAGTGAGTGCGATGCTTGCGCTGGGAAGCAGCGAAAAATCGAGGCCATTTAATACGTGATGGGTCTCCTTGCCATCCACAAAACTCTTTGTCGCGTGCTTTAGTACAACAAGCGGGCTTTCCATTTTACCTCCATGTAAACCTGGGTTATCGACGATTATCTTACGCATTGCCGGGCTATGTCGCTCAATACTTAGCCATTAATAGGTTGCCCTGCTAAGAGATACGCTATCGTATTGAGATGGGGATTCTATGCCGTCCAAATGGTTTATTGAGAGGAGCAAAGCGGCCGGCGAGTTGGTAACCACAGTACTCACACTTACCGTCATCGGTTAAGTGGCGATCGCCAAGCTGATACCAATTTCTTACTAGCACCTTCTTCTTACAATGTGGGCAATAGGTGCTGTCCCCTTCCTCATCGTACACATTGCCGACATAAGCGTAGTTAAGACCATTTTTGAGTGCGATTTCTCTGGCTTTTTGAATGGTACTGATCGGTGTTTGTGGTTTATCCAACATTTTGAAATCGGGATGAAAGGCACTGAAATGAATCGGCACATCACAGCCTAAGTTGTCGCACACCCAACGAGTGAGGGCCTCCAACTCGGAGGTGCTGTCGTTCTCCCCGGGGATCAGCAGTGTGGTAATTTCAAACCACACATCGGTTTCATGTTGTAGGTAAAGTAGGGTATCGAGTACTGGCGCTAAGTGGCCACTGCAGATCTTATGGTAAAAGCGCTCGGTAAAGGCTTTTAGATCAACATTAGCGGCGTCCATATAACGAAAGAACTCCGTTCTTGGTTTGTCGCAGATATAGCCAGCCGTCACGGCAACGCTAGATATACCCAATTCATGGCAAGCTTGGGCGGTATCAACGGCGTATTCCATGAAAATGACTGGATCATTGTAAGTAAATGCAATACTTTCACAGCCGTGACGCTGAGCGGCTTGGGCAATTTGATCTGGCATGGCACAGGAACCCAGAGTATCAATTTGGCGTGATTTGCTAATGTGCCAATTTTGACAAAACTTACAGCTTAAATTACAGCCAGCTGTGCCAAAAGAGAGCACCGAACTGCCAGGGTAAAAATGATTGAGTGGCTTTTTCTCTACAGGATCAATGCAAAAACCACTGGAGCGCCCGTAACTGGTGAGTGCGATTTCGCCATTGTGTGCCAGACGTACAAAGCATGCGCCACGCTTATCTTCCCGTAATCGGCAACGTCTTGGGCACAAATCGCAAATCACTCGACCATCACCGAGTTGGTGCCAGTATCGGGTTGGATAAAACTCTGGGGGTTGTTGTGGAGATGGTTGCATCGTGATCACCCAAACTGAATTCTGTTCCTATAATTAAGTATGGCACTTTGTCTCCCATTACGAGTTTTTTAAGGTCACTGCTATGAATGTTCGTCCTCCAGCCGTTGCAGGACACTTTTATCCTCACTCACAACAGCAATTAAGCACCACCATTCAACAGTGGGAGCGAGACGCGCCCGAATTCCCTCACTCCATCAGAGCCTTGGTGGTACCCCATGCGGGGTACGTTTTTTCGGGGAAGGTGGCCGCAGAGGCTTTTCGCTACTTGAAAGCACAATCCGAGCGTATTAAGCGGGTGATTTTGCTTGGCCCTAGCCATCATTTTGCTTTTCAGGGCAGCGCGTTACCGAATGTGGATTACTTTGCGACCCCCTTAGGGAACATTCCGATAGATACCCCTTGGCAACAAAAATTGGCATTAGAGGATGATGTCGTGCTATCCGATGAAGCGCATGAGATGGAGCATTGCCTCGAAGTACAGTTGCCGCTATTGCAAACGTATCTTGGGGCGTTCACCATTTTGCCGATATTGACCAGTCAAGTTTCTCCCGCCAGAGTGGCCGAGCTTATCGATCCTATTTGGCGTAACGATGATAGTTTGCTAGTCGTCAGCAGTGATTTAAGCCATTACCACTCTTACGCGCAGGCACAAGCACTTGATCGCCGTACTTGTGAACAGATAGAAGCGTTCCAATCGTCCATTGCTCCAGAGCAGGCTTGTGGTTCAACAGCAATCAATGCCCTGTTATTGCTCGCAAAACAGAGGGGTTATGAATTAACACGAACTCGTTTAATCAACTCCGGTGATACCGATCTCGGAGACCAACACCGCGTGGTAGGTTATGTCAGTTATCTCGTCTCAGATCCTCAATAAGGATGAACTCACCCAACTGCTCAACATCGCAAATGATACCATTCAGCTCAGTTTTTCTGATGAGCCCGTGCTGCCGCCCAATCTGGGCGAGTGCCTGCCTCGATTACGTGAACTGGGCGCGAGCTTTGTGACCTTAAAAGTGTTTGGTGAGCTTCAGGGTTGTATTGGCAGTATCGTCGCACAGAGGCCTCTTGCTCTTGATGTTTATGATAAGACGTTAGCAAGCGCATTTGAGGATTCACGCTTTGCGCCGTTGACGAAACGACAGCTCCCGCATTTGTCGATTGAAGTGTCAGTGTTGTCGCAACCAGAGAGACTGGAGGTGGCATCTGAACAAGCACTGATGGATTACCTCGCTAAGCACAAGGTGGGGCTCATTTTGTCTTATCAGCATCAACGCGCGCTCTTTTTACCGCAAGTGTGGGAGCAACTACCGAGCCCTATTGATTTTGTTCAGCAACTGAAACGCAAAGCGGGTTGGCCGGCCTCGTTTTGGGATGACGATATGGTGGTAAAAACGTTTGTGGTGGATAGTATTGAGGGGGCGTTCGTAGGGGAATGTTAGGGGCGTAAAGAAAGCGATCGATATAGGTAAAAAAGCCTGAGACGGGTCTCAGGCTTTTAGCTGTTTAGGTCGCTTACACGTAGTACGCTTCAACCGTACCTTTTAGTTTGATCAGCATTGGGTTACCGAAACGGTCTTTTGCTTTAGGAGACGCGATTTTTACCCAACCTTCACTGATGCAGTATTCTTCAACGTCAGTACGCTCTTGGCCGTTAAAACGGATACCGATTTGGTGCTCGAAGCATTCTTTAACAAAGAATGGGCTACGTGGGTTGCCTGCTAGGTGATCTGGTAGAGCTGGTTTAGTTGTATCTGTCATGTTATGTGACCTTGAAGTCCGTAAAAAATGTGCGCTATTGTAGTCAGTGCACGGCGAGTGTTCAAGAAGTGTCAGTACTACATTGTACAACCTTTCCTTGTGTAACGTTTTATAACACGCCCATGCATGGTTATTTTAAGGTTTATAGAATTTACTGTTGTTGAACACATCGCGATCGCGAGGGTCGTTAGACAAGAACATCCAAATCTCTTTCATGCTTTGCTCGAAGAACTCTTCTTCAAACACCACCATAGAACAATGCTCACCTAATCCGATAGCAAAAGGCTCGAGAGTTTCGAATCCGATGCTTTCGATATCAGTGATATCAAGGAAATAGAGCTTCTTATCGGTTTTTTGCTCATATTCCCTTGGTAGTTTACCTTTGCTCAGTACAGAGAAGTTCAGCTCTACCGTTAACCCCGTCCGGTTTTGTTTTAACTCATAAACCTGTTCGGATTGCGTAACGATGCTGTAATTCAAATCATCAAAATAGTTAAGCGTTTCTTGTTTCATTGGGTGCATAAGTCTTCCATAAATTGTGCGGGCGAATCGGAAGAGATTCGCTTACAAACCTTTCAAATACTGGGCATTTGCTGTTGGGTGAACCATTGTTTCTAGTGCTTCAGCATTGGGCGCATTGTGTTGTGCAAGCAGTACCTTAAAGGCATCAATCAGCTCAGGTTTCGTTACAGTGACGTTGGTTTCTGTCTGTATATCACGTAAGTCTATCAACACGTCAGTAAACAATTGCGGTAAATCTTGCAGTACTTGCAGGTTCAACACGTTGTGTTCGCTGTAGATTGAGTTATGGCTGCCTTTCTGCTTTTGCACCACATATGGGTTGTCTTTTAGATTGATGATTGACGTGCGCTTATCACAACGCTTCAAGCAGCCCTTGTTTACTTTAATCTTGCGGCAACCTTCGGTCTGTTGGAACAAACACTGGCGGCTAGTGAGCAGTGTATTGGGGTGGTAAATACTGTAGTAGCTGCGCATGGATTGTGGACGTTTGATATGACGCATCTGCTTCATGTTTAGCTCGTTGGAGACAAATGCACCGCTGGCGGCAAACTCTTCTTGCAAGCATTTGAACGAGTACGAGTTCACCGTGTTCATTTGCGGGCCAGCCACCCAACCGAGCCCTAGCTGTTGTGCGATTAGGCCAACGCCAGAGTTATTGGTGATCGACAGTTCTGGCTTTATTGTTTCTAGAAATACGCGCGCTGCTTGGTAATCGTCGCCAATCAAGATAGCTGGGAACCAAGGTTTGAGCGTTGGATTGGCCAAGAATAACGCGATCATTACGCTTAGCTCACCCGATAATCCCATCGGTAGCTGAAAATACACATCCACATCGGTGTAACGGCATAAAGCGGTGTCTTCTGCTGATGAAACCAACACCGACAGTTTCGGTGCGCCTTCACGTACTTCTGGTTGAGGCAGGGCAGGCAAGGTAGGTACATCAATTGCGCCTTTTAGGCTGCTGCCAGAAACTTGCGTTGCCGTCACGTTGAAGTATTGCGTCTTCTCTGTCACTTTCTCAATGATTGCCGTTTTGTCGTCGTACAGCTTTTTCTTCACGATTTGTACATCGTCTGCGGATTCGCATTTATAGATTTTTGAGAAGTGCTTCACGGCGTGGTCACGAGGGTTGTCGATGTACATCGCTTTACCGAAATCGCCTTGCAAAAATGCGTTGGAGAAATCACGGTTGAAAACGGTGTACAGTTCGGTGGTGTCGCTCGACAGTTCTACGCCTTCGCACAAGCGATCAATCTGTTTACGCCAGTTATCGACCACCGTGTAAACGTAGTGGGATTTTTTGATGCGACCTTCTATTTTCAACGAGTAAACGCCCGCATCGGCAAGGGCTTGTAAATCGCCAAATGCGGAGTTGTCTTTCATGTTGAGCGGGTAGCTGTTGCCCGTTTTGGTTGTCTCGTACTGTTCACGGCAAGGTTGGCTGCAACGACCACGGTTACCGGATGCACCATTACGTGCCGAGCTGATGTAACAAATCCCTGAAAAACCAATGCAGTAAGATCCGTGTACGAACACTTCCATCATCACATCGTGCTCACGACCAAATTGAGCCAGATGTTTGATCTCATCGATGTTTAGCTCGCGAGATAGGTTTACGCGGCTTGCTGTTAACTGATTGAGGAACAAGATTTGCCCTTCGTTATGGGTGTTCAGCTGCGTAGAGGCGTGCACATCTAGGTCAGGGAAGTGATGCTTAAGAATATAGGCAAGGCCGAGATCTTGCACGATCACACCGTCAATCGTGGTGGTGTTTAATTGACTGAGCAAGCGAACGATAGCAGGGATCTCGCTCTCTAGGATCAGCACGTTCAGAGTCAGGAAAATCTTACAGTTGTGCTGATGTGCAAGTGTTAACACACCATTTAAGTTATCTAAGGTGAGGTTGGTTGCACGGTTGCGGGCATTAAAGCGGTCTAAACCACAGTAAATGGCGTCGGCACCGGCAGCAATGGCGGCTTTGATGGAGTCTAAATCGCCACCTGGCGCTAATAACTCAAATTGATCGCGTGTCACTCGTTATCTCTTGCTCACTAAAAATAGGCACGTATTTTACGGGTTTCACATTTTCTATTCTTAATTAGTTAACACTTTATTAATCTGAATCAATTAATCACGCTCATCTTGCCTGTTGAGAAACCCAAGCATCCCGAAGTTGCTTGAGTTTCAATAGAGAGGCACTCAAGTTCGCAACGGCAGAGGTTGGCTTCTATAGTATTGTTATTATGCAAAGAGCAAGGCTTAACAAATGTTGAAAGTGATCACCATGGGGTTAGCCGCAGTATTGGCTTCATTTACTGTCTTGGCGCAAGAGAGCCTGATTCGAGTCGCGAGTCAGCATTCCGTGCAAGATACCGCCGATAAATTGGTTTCTATCGCACAAGAGAAAGGCCTCAATGTTTTTGCGCGTATCAATCATCATGAGAATGCGGACAAAGCAGACATGCTTCTCAGGCCCACAGAAGTGATCGTATTTGGCAACCCCAAAGTAGGGACGCCGCTGATGCTCTGCTCTCAGGAGGTCGCTATCGACTTACCGCAAAAAGTGTTGGTGTATGAAGATGTCCACGGTCAAGCATGGCTTGTTTACAATAACCCGGATTACCTTAAGCTGCGGCACAATATTGAAGGTTGTGATGAGGTCTTAGCGAAAGTGAGTAGCGTGTTGGGCCAACTGACCAATGCGGCAGCGCAATAGCGGTGTATGGCGATCCAAAGCCCGGGCATTAATGGGTGAAGGTGTGGATGTTTTTTTCGGCTTACGAGAGTGTATTTCTTAACGTGACTATTGCGTCTGCAAATCGAGCTTCTTTCGCTGACAAGCATCTCAAGGTTGTTTAGTGACGCGTGACTTGGTGACAGTAAACCATCCTGAAGTACGCTTGCATATACTTACCAGCATTAACATCACTGGCACTTCAATCAGAACCCCGACCACGGTGGCCAGAGCGGCGCCGGATGAAAGTCCGAAAATCATTACCGAGGTTGCAATCGCTACTTCGAAGTGATTGGATGCACCGATCATCGCTGCTGGTGCTGCATCCTCATAGGATAAATTTAGGAGTTTTGCTGCGAAGTATCCTAGAGCAAAGATAAATACTGTTTGGATAAAAAGCGGAATCGAGATCCAAAGAATTGTCAGTGGGTTGTTTAGAATGGTTTCACCTTTAAAGCTAAAAAGTAGCACGAGAGTGAGCAGTAGTGCACCAATGGTAATTGGCGTAAGAATATGCAGAAACTTCTCTTTAAACCACTCTTCACCTTTATGGTTAATGATCCATTTACGGGAAAAATAACCCGCAATCAGTGGAAGCGCCACATAGATGGTGACCGAGAGCAGCAGTGCTTGCCACGGCACCGGAAGTTGACCAATGCCGAGTAAAAAGCCGCCAAGAACCCCATACAAAACCAGCATGACCAACGAGTTGATCGCAACCATGACGAGAGTCAGTCCATCATTCCCTCTTGCCAGATAACCCCAAACCAAAACCATGGCGGTGCAGGGAGCAATACCAAGCAGAATGCATCCGGCAAAATAGCTTCGCCAAAGCGGGATCTGAAGCATTTTTATACCGTCTTTCAGGACAACAATTCCGTCACCATACGCTGTGCCAACGGGTAGGTTTAGACCTAATGGCATTTTGACCAGATCCACCGCATTATCACCGATCAGACCTTTCAATAAGATGCCTAAGAACAGCATGGCAATGGCATACATAGTAAAAGGCTTGATGCACCAGTTGATAAATAGTGTCAGAAATACAGGCTTACCACTCTGTCCGGTTTTGACGACACGAGTAAAATCAATTTTTACCATGATGGGGTACATCATGAAGAAAAGGCAGATGGCAATGGGAATCGAAATGACGGGAGCCCCATTAACATAAATGGCCATGCCATCGAGTGTGCTGGCCAGATTAGGCGCGATTTTGCCAAGGGCGATACCAATAACGATACACAGCCCAACCCATACGGTCAGGTATCGTTCAAATACACTTGTCATGGTGCGGTCGTGCATCGATTTTTCTATGCCACTCATCAGTTTTCCTCATAAGCACATGGTTGCCCTTTTAATGTGAGTATAGTTGCAATGTGAATAGGTTGGATATTATTGAGAACCAAAAAAAATATTCTGACGAATAGCTCTATACCCAAGCCAACTTGAAGTATTTGGCTCAGTGAGGTGATCTGGGGATAAAAAAAGGGTGACCATATGGTCACCTTTTGAAATCTGGTATTTTGAACGTAAAAAATTAATCGTTCTTTTCTTTACCGTAAACACGAACGCCCGCCTTCGAGCCTTCAGAATTACCGTAAACTTCAATGTTTTTCACACAACGACGGTAACCGAAGTGGCGCCAGTCGGTCGTTTTGTTCTTCTTTAGATCGCGGTGGAAGCGAATGGTTTTCTCATCACCATTTTGGAACTTCACCACGACCTTTCTCAATT
The DNA here is from genome assembly GCF_052877535.1 of Vibrio sp. PNB23_22_6. Taxonomy (NCBI): domain Bacteria; kingdom Pseudomonadati; phylum Pseudomonadota; class Gammaproteobacteria; order Vibrionales; family Vibrionaceae; genus Vibrio; species Vibrio sp. PNB23_22_6. Next base: position 179,309 of record NZ_JBNFXP010000002.1, read on the forward strand.
CTAGGTCTTTCTCTGCCTTCACTTTGATCGCATTAGTATTGCGACAAATAACCATCGGGATTTTTGCTGCAAGGTTACCGTGCTCAAGTAAAATTGTGCGACCTAGAGTGAATTTGTCATCAGCGTGTGCTGGTGATGCCAGTAGTGTTGCAGCGATAGCTGCACTTAAAAGAGTAGTAAATAGTTTCATTCAAGTTAACAACCTAATTAAGGAGCGCGAATCATAGTCGAGAAGAATGAATATCAGATAGAAAAATTTTGTGATGTGAGTCATGTTTTACCTGGCGTTGACTTTTCTCTGAAAAAGCTGACGACTAGATGAACCAACTAGCCATATCATCACCAGACAATACCCAAGTATCTTGAGGATACTTGGGTACAAAACATCTTGTTAAGCGCTTTTAGAAGCCGCCTGCTTTTCGCTGTTTGCTGTGTTCGCTTTTTTAACTGGTGCTTTCTTAACCGTGCTTTCAGACGTTTTGCTTTGCAGTGTTACCACTTCTTTGTCTGGTAATTCTGCGGCTTCACCAAAGAATTTACCGCCAGGTTCAATGCTCAGGTTGTTGCTCCAAATCTTACCGCTAACGCGACCTTTTGCAAGCACTTGGATATGCTCAGAATGACAATTTCCATCGATGATGCCATTAACAATCAAGTGGTTAGCGAAGATATCACCTTTGACTCGTCCACTCTCTGCGATGACCAAAGTGCCTTCAACATGGATCTGACCACTGAGTAGACCGTCAATCTGAATGTCGCTTTCTACTTTGAGTTCTCCGCTAACAGTACAACCTTTGGCGATGAGAGTTGAAGCTGCTGAGCGACTCGTTGTTCCACGGTTTTGATTAAAGATTCCCATCGTATATTTCGTTCCTTAGTAAATATATCTTCAAAATCATTGAGGTTCCAATCGACAAAGGTCTTTGGATTTAGTGCTCGTCCGACAAAGCGCACTTCGTAATGGAGGTGAGGTCCAGATGAAAGCCCACTGTTGCCGGAGAGCCCAATAAGCTGCCCCTTCTTTACAAACTGACCGCTTTTGACTTTGAACGCTTTCAGATGTGAATAGGAGCTCGAAAAGCCAAATGAGTGCTGCAATCTAAGAAAGTTACCAGAGCCTTTGTTGCTTCTGCGAGTGACTTCCACGACGCCATCGGCAGGCGCATAGATTTTGGTACCGATGTTGACGGCAAAGTCTAATCCACGGTGCATCTTTGAGACTTTAGTGACAGGGTGGATACGTTTACCAAAGCCAGAAGAAAGGCGAGCTTTTTCAACCGGAGATCCACTAGGAATTTGATTTAGCATCACCATGCGAACATTCGAAGTAATGGCGGCGGTGTCGAAGCGGGTGTCTAAGCTGTCGTTAGCGGTGTGGTTGCTCACGCCAAGTACTTTTTCCAGATCACCAAGGCGTTCAGATACAAGTTGGACTCGCTCTTCCCGCTCAGATAAGTCGCTCTCAAGTTCTGATTTGAGTGCTTTTAAATCATTCAGTTCTTGCCCGATATTGCGTGAGTGTTCTGTCATTTGAGCTTGCTTAAGCACGGCATCATCGACACGAGTGTAGAGGTGATTGATCAGGAATGCGGTTGCCCCTAACGCTAGCAAAAATAGACCGAAAAAGGTTTTTAAATTGCGTTGCATCGCTTTACTGAAGTACCAATGCTTAGAGCCATTAATGGTTGAGATGGAGAGCGTCAGCTGATCTTTCATAATTCTCTACGGATCGTGTGTTTTACAAACCTCGTCATTAGGAGGTTTCGACTGTAAGCAAAAGTGAGGAAGGTCGCTAGTTCTGTTATAGAGCGAAATGTCAGGTCGTGAGCTGTTTTCAGACAATGAAGAAAAGTGGTTAGTCGAATTTAATCTTGCCGCCATTTTGGTCGCTAGCTTTGCTTCATTCTAAGGTAGAGGGCAAGAACTCGCCTGATTCGAGAGTTTTTCAGTAGAGGCGCGCATAACAAAATCAACCTAAGTTAAACTGTCCAGTCCAGTACCATCATTGGCTCGGTGATACACATCCTTTCTTAGTGCGTAAAAGGTGAACGAAAAGAAGCATATTTACTGCTCTGAAGGCTGCTCCGTACCAAAACCGCGCAGGATATTGGTGAGCGTGATGACGCTGAACGCCATAATGACCAATGATAGGTGCCAGGCTTGGCTTAGACCTAACTGCATCAGCGTCATACTTACTATCGATGACACCACCATTTGGCCACCACCGGACATGGCTGCCGCCGCACCTGCTTGTTTTTTATAAGGCTGCATGACCATCGCTTGCGCACAAGGTAAGGCGATCGAGTTGCCTAAGATCATCAATAGCTGCCCCAACATTAAGTAAACGGGTTCAACGGGACAGAAGAATAGCCATAACGCTGAACTTATATGCAAAGCTGGCGTCATCAATAGCGTTCTTTTACTGCCAATCATTGGGCGAATACGGTTACACAGGCTGGTGCCGCAAATCATGCCAAAAGCAGGAATCAATGCCCACATTGCGTATTCGTCTGATGTCATGCCGATTTGGTTTTGCATGATGAACGGCATCACGGATACCGTGGTGATCATCAAACTGAAGTTGAGCCAACCTATGCTGGCGAAGCTCATAAAGTAGCGTGAAGTGAGCAAATCACGATATTGCAGCAGCATCTTCTTTGGTGAGGGAATGGGAGTTGGGTGCGCGATGGTTTCCTGAAAACGCAGCGCAATAATGGCCCAAGCAAACGACACGTACCCTAATAGTGAAATGAATACCATGCTCCAGCCAAAATGGAAGTTAATGAAGCCACCAAGCACTGGCGCGATGAGGGGCGTAATCGATGCGGCCATCGCAATGTAAGACATGGCGACGGGCAGCTCCGAGCCACTAAAACGATCGCGAGTGGATGCCCGCGCCAATACGGCACAACAACCGGTGCCTAAACCTTGTAAGAAACGTCCCATCACCATGCCAGTAAAGCTATGGCTGTAGAAGATGATCATCAAAAGACCAGACATGGCGATCAGCAAACCGGTCAGTAGTACTTTCTTTCGTCCAAGCGCATCTGATACAGGACCATAAATAAATTGGGAAGGGCCAAAGCCAAGTAAGTAAATACTCACCAGTAGCTGAGCTTGGTCGAGGGAGATATCAAAGTCTTTGGCGATCCAGGGTAAAGATGGAAAGACCAAACCCATGCTGAGTTGACCAACACTGATGATCAAACACGCCAGTAGGATGGTTTTAAAATCAATCGGGCGGTTCATGATCGCGGTGAGCCTCTTTTGGTGGAGGCATCAACATACAGAAGTTCATTAATGCTGACAATACCAAATGAAGCCATGGGTAAGGGGCTAAGCTTATCTCAACAACGAATGCGGTGCTCAATAAGCAACGAAAGTGAAGCGCGTGGTAAATCAATGGGTAACGAGGCGGTGTTTTTCAAAATACAGAACTGCAAGCTGGCTAATCAGGAGAGCCTAGAGAAAGTTTCGAATATTGGCTAAAGAAAAGCCAGAGTGAAAATCGAGCTCTGGCTTTGCTTTTTGATATGCCGTTATGCTGCGTTGAGTTGGATCACGCGGTTCCTACCGAGTCGCTTCGCTTGATAAAGCGCTTTCTCAACTTGGTCTATGACGTTGTGATAGCTCTCTTCCAGAGGCGTAAAGCCGATGCTGGCGGTAAAGCGAAGTTCACCACAGCCTAGTGATAGGTGGCTGTTTTGAAGAGCGATTCTAAAATTGTCCAATTGTTGCTGCGCATCGAGTCCATCATTGGCTTGTAAGAGAAGCATGAATTCTTCGCCACCATAACGCGCAAGACAAACCCCCTTTGGTTTAGGAAAATACTCTCGGAGTACATCGGCGGTTTTCTTCAGCACTAGGTCACCAACGGGGTAACCATACTTATCGTTGATGTAGGTAAAGTTATCAATATCGATCATCGCGACGAAACGGTTTTCAGTGCCCAGTTCTCGGGCAATGTGGGTTACCAAACACGTTTTATTTTCCAACTGAGTTATCGGGTCTTGATGACGTAAACGTTCACGTAGGCGTAGATTGGCGAGTGCTGTTTGGGCATAGCATTGTATCAACCTAAGTACGTATTTGTAGGTTGAGAAGCGACAATTTATATAAACCACAGCCATCAGGTCGTGCCCGTCAAATAATGGCATGCAGTAGTGTTTGTTGTTGATCTTAAGTTTCTTAGCAAGCAAGTCATTACATTTTTTACTGCGGATGGTTAGCGTAGTTTTGGAATAGCGTGTAGTGCACGTCTCATCTGTTAGAACTCGCCGTCTGTTTCCGTGATAGTCGAGAATGTAAATGCCGTAATTGGTGCTGTCATAGAGGCACAGTTGAATTCCGCGATGGTAGCAAAAGCGATTGAGGACCTGTTTCAATTGAGCTTTAAATTCATCTACGTTCTTCACGCCATTTAAGTCACCTAAGGAGCCATGCAGTTGTGAAGTGAGGTAGTGAATGCTGATCGCCAGTGCGAGTAAGGAGGCAACCACGCCGGAGATTAATGCAAATGGATAGCTGCTGTTAAAAATGTCTGCTCGGTCTGTGCCTGCGATGAACACCCAGTTCATGCTATTGTCAGCATCGAATACAGAGAGTTTAAAATGGTCTTGGTAGTAGTATTCGTGTTTACCAAACAGTTGCCCATCATCAACTTTTTTACTGATTCCACCATGGAAGCTAACCGAAGGATCACCAATTCGACTTGGGTCGGGATGGAAGACTAAGCGTTCAGTATCACGATCAACAACGAATACGTACCCATTACTGAGTATTTTCAAGCCACGGAGTTGCTGGGTGGTATGGAATAAGTCGAATTCTAGCCATAACTGATGCTTGAGTGTTGGGTTTATATGCTTAATCGCGAATACCCAACGTTGCTGTGGGTTTTGATAAAGGGATGAGATATAAAAATCCTCGTGGAGGGTATTGAGTTTATTCCAGGTCAGCCGGGTTGTGTCGGGTTGTGCTACGTGGCCAGAAGGGAAGTACGCTACTGGATGATTTATCTCTGAGTAAAGAACCGCAGAGTACAGTGATGAGTAATCGATGATGCTATTACTCAAGTTAGTAAACTCGAGACTGTTTGGGTTGTGTTGATTGGCTTTTAATGCGGACTCCAACAAATAGAATTTGCTGAAAGCGGCTTCTATTCGTGATTGTATTAGCCGGTTCGCGGTGATCAGATTGGTTTGAGATTGTCGATAAACTAACGACTCTGAGTCGCTCAGTTGATCGTAAGACAAATAAACAATGAAACCTGCCAGTAGCAGCAGGTAAGGCCGTATAAAACGGATCAAAAATTTGGGTAAAGCCATATGCCAAATAACGCTGCAAATATTATAAGTGTGATTTGGACAGCAATACTAGATTAGTTTCAATTGCGCATCAATGCGTATGGTGTGTTTAATAAATTGGCGGTATCTGCTCTGACTAAATTGCCATCAAAACTGTATCAGAGAGGTGTGCGCTTATGCCGTTAGCTCATGTTTGACTTTGAATACCCATTAACATAAGCCCGCAATTTAACATACTGAATCGCGGACTCATGCTGGTTAGGTGATGCTATTTAGGTTGATAGTGGAGTATCATCATTGATGTCGGTGACAACAGTACCTCGCCTTTAGCATGCCCAGGGTTTAGATTTCGGACGTTGGTATTGCAGATGGTTACCCATTCTTGAGCACGATCACTGGGCAGTTTGAAGCGCGCTGGCGCATTGGTTTGGTTGATCAGATAAACCAGCTCTTGGCCTTTTTTGCCAATACCCAAGTGAAGTGCAACGGAGCTTAAACGGTTCCAATCGTCATGCTCCATTAAACTACCATCGGTTCGATGCCAAAAAATGCGATTGTTGTTGCGATGCTCACCACTGAACGCTCGAATGAATGGCACCATGTACTGATTGCGGTTAGCAACCATCTGCGACATCCAAGCCATAAAGTGATGCTTTCGCTCGGATTTAGACCAGTCTAACCAACTGATGTCGTTATCCTGACAGTACGCATTGTTGTTGCCTCGTTGGGTATGAGATAACAAATCGGCGGTAAGAATATGCGGAATACCAAACGCAAACAGCAGACTCGCCATGAGGTTGCGTTTTTGCTTCTCACGTGTCGCTATGATGATTAAGTTCTCGCTTTCGCCTTCTACACCGTAGTTTTCGGAGCGGTTATCACCATGACCATCGCGGTTTTGCTCCCCATTGGCCTCGTTGTGTTTTTGCTTGTACGAGACCAAATCTTGCAGTGTGAAACCGTCATGATACGTGATGTAGTTAACCGTGAGTTTGTAAGGCCAATTCGCAGCGCTGTAAATATCACGCGAACCCATCAAGCGAGTGGCAAATTCTTTTAAGTAACCTTGATCACCTCGCCAGAAGCTGCGAGCAATATCGCGCAGTTTGTCATTGCACTCATTCCAACCAAATGGGAAATTGCCAACTTGATAGCCATTCGGACCAATATCCCAAGGCTCGGCAATCAGTTTGGTTTCACGCAGCACGGGATCTTGCGCCACGGCTTTGAAGAAAGCAGCGTCTGGATTGTAATCGTCGCCCTGACGACCTAGTGTAGCCGCTAAATCGAATCGGAAACCGTCAACTTTAAACTCACTCACCCAGTAGCGTAGGGTATCCATCACTAAATTCAGTGCGGGTTGGTAAGTCAAATCTACGGTGTTACCACAACCGGTAAAATTTGCGAAGTGCTGGCCGTGTTTGATGTAAAAATGTGGGTCGAGCGCTTTAAGGTTGAAGGTCGTCGGACCATCACCACCTTCAGCCGTATGGTTATAGACCACGTCGAGAATCACTTCGATGCCATGTTTGTGTAACTCTCGGATGGTGGTTTTTAGCTCCGTTACTGCGTCATTTTCTGCGTAGCGTGGGTCTGGCACCATAAACAGGTATGGGTTGTAGCCCCAGTAATTCACCTTATCCATCTTGAGTAGATGCGGTTCATGCATACACGCTGCAACGGGGAGTAATTGTAACGTGTTGATATTTTGTTGTTTATAAAACGCTAGCATCTCTGATGATGCTAACCCTAAGTAACGTCCTTTCGTGGCCTCTAGGACCTCTGGATGCTGCTGTGTTAATCCCTTAACGTGCGTTTCAAATAGCACCATTTCTTCACGTGGAATGCGAGGATGCTCGGTTCCTTGCCAATCAAAGGTGTCCTCAATGACGACACATTTTGGCATATCGAAGCTTTTAACGGCAGAGAAAGGAGGGCGGTAGTGAAGAGCGGCATCTATGGATTTTGCATAAGGGTCAGAGATGAGTCGTGGTTCATCATGATGAGTCACTACATAACCGTATTTTTGTCCCGGCTTTATATCTGCGATGAAGGTGTGGCGAATTCCGGCGTGTTCGCTGGGTAAGTCATACAAAGTGTAACTGCCATCGTCAGAAAATAAGGCCAGTTGAATGTCATTACCACCCGGGGCGTAAACAGAGAAGTTACAACCTTCTTGATTCACGGTTGCGCCGAGCGGGTACGGACGAGAGAGAAGTTGTGTCATTAGCGAGTCTTTTTCTAATATTTATTGCTACCTTTAAGAACTATAAGTAAAAAACTTTGTCTTACTAAGGTCAACCACCTTATGCCGAAAAATATGACTGTAATTTAATTACTTTCTATGATCCATTTTGGTCAAAAATATGAAATAGCTATCACTTTGTAGCGATCTAGAATTGGAGATACTTACTAATTCCTCCCCACATTGGTGATCTGACTCTAAGAAACGCCATTCGGTAATTCTTCTCATCCCTTCTCATCCCCCCTAAATTAGTTTGGGGTGGAGGACGTCATTCTTGTTCGCCTTGGATAATCTGTAAACCGTTGAAACAAACGGGGACTTGTTCCCATCTTACCTCTCTTTCTTTAGGCGCATTTTTACTGCCTATATTCGCCCAGGGAGTGAGCAGGGAAGACAGAATTATAAATACCCTTAATGGAGTTAAGAATGAAAAAAGTAAGTGTAATTGCTGCTGCAGTGGCTGCAACTTTGGCTGCTGGTTCTGCTTTCGCAGTGGACTTCAATGGTTACTTCCGTGCTGGAACTGCTATCAGCGGTAATGGTAATGGTGATCTTTCTGTTGATAAAAATGGTGTTGGTCGTCTTGGTAACGAAAGCGATAACTATTATGAGTTTGGTTTTGCTGAAGAGCTTAAAACAGGTGAACAAAGTTGGCGTTTAGAATCAATGATCGCTTCTGGTGCTAATGGCTCCAATGGTTGGGAAGATGGCGACTTCAACGTTGCACAATTTGCGGTAAAAGCGAAAGGCCTGATTACTGCTGACAAAGAAGCAACCATGTGGGCAGGTAAGACATACTACCAACGTAAAGACATCCACATTACGGACTTCTACTACTTAAATACCTCTGGTACTGGTGGTGGTATCGAAAACCTATCTATTGGTGACCAAAAACTATCTTTAGCACTTATCCAAGATGGAGACCATAATGACTCTACTGGCTATATCTTTGATGCTCGTTTAGCAAACATCGGTCTTTGGGAAAATGCATCTCTTGAGCTAGCAATGGCATATAACTTTGCAACAGATTCAAATGATGCTAAAGAAAAGGCAGATGATGGTGTGTTAGCTACAGCGATCGTTCATCAAGGTTTGAGCAATGGCTTTAACCAAACAGTATTTCAATACGGTACAAATGGTTACGGTGTTCAAGCGGCCAACTTCTGGGGAGCGGGTGCGTATTATGCTCGTGGTACAGAAGCGTTTAACGGTGCATCAGGTTTCCGTTTGTTAAACTGGGGTGTTGTTAACCTAGCTGAAGATTGGGAAATGGGTCACCAGTTGGCATACCTATCAGGTAGCGACATTGGTGGTGAAGCAGCAGGTAGTTACACTGGTAAAAACTTCGATATCGACCAGTACTCTGCAGTTGTTCGTCCAATGTACAAGTGGAACGACACAATGCGAACTGTATTTGAAGCAGGCTACAATGCTGGTGAGAAAATCTCTGACGGAGGTCTAGCTAAAGAAGATTTCAGCCATGCTAAATTTACGGTAGCTCAAGCTTGGGCCATGGGCGATAGCTTTTGGGCTCGACCTGAACTGCGCGTTTACGGTACTTACCATTTAGATGGTGAAAATAAAGATGCATTTAATGGCGATGACTCTGAATTTGTATTTGGTATCCAAGCTGAAGCTTGGTGGTAATCGAGATATCACTTAGCTATCTAGCTGTCCTATTCAAATAGCCGACGTTAGTCGGCTATTTTTCTAAGGGTTTTTGAAAAGTTAGACGTTTACTTAAAGTCAATCTAAGATGCTTCAGCACAAAAAACCTTTAGAAAAATAACTAGAAGGAAAAAGTATGTACTTCCGTGCCCTCATGTTAAGTGGATGTGTCGCGTTGGCCGGCTGTCAGTCCACAGAAGTTATCGAACAAGTTCAAGTTGCTCAGGCGCAGCAAGTCGACGTTATTTCTGAGCTTCAAGCGGTAAAAATGAAGCTTCCTAGCTCTGCCATTGTTGATATCACCTCTCAGAGCCAAGTGCTGAAATATCAAAATATCGATAGCCGTGTTGCGGTATTCGAGCTGCCAGCCGATCGTGGTGAGTTTGCCATTAAAATTACTAGCATGATCGAAGATACGGCTTTTGTTCCAAGAGCGATTATTGTCGATAAAAATGGTAAAAAAATCGAGAACTATGGCAAAGCAGAGTTTGAGTACACGAAACCACGTCTACACTTGGGTAATCGTTTAGTTGCGGAAAAAGATTTTTTCCCTCCAGTCGGCCTAGATACAGTTTACTTGGTCGTTTACACCGACAAAGCGGATCTCGGTGGCTTTACCGATGTTATTCACCCTGCGCGCCTAGATGCTGAAGCTCGAGGCAACTATTTACCAGAAGTAAAAGACATTCCAGTTCCAAACAGTGACACAGGTAAAATTGAAGTTTCGATCGATCGAGTCAGCTTTTTCTCTATAGGCTCATCTAGCAGCGAATCTACTGTTGCCCTAGCAACCGCTAAAGTAGTGGAGTCAGTGCAGCCTGAAACACGAACTTACTACCACAATGCTATTAAAGCCGCAGTAAAACTAGATGATATTCCCAAAGCACTGAGCTTACTTGATGAAGCAAAAGCCCTAGGAATAGAAGGTGCCCAAGAAGTATTTGTGAAAGCAGTAAATAGCAAATAGATAATTTAAAAAAGCCGGCTAAGAAAGTCGGCTATTTTATTACGCATTTAGTTATCTTTTTCACATATTATCTCATTTATTCTTAGCGTTTAATTTATTTCGATTCATAATATATCCATTCTAAATTATTTATTTTTTAGTTTAATAAAATAAGGATATAACGTGAAGAAATTAATTCTACATACAGCATGTACTTTGGCTGCTGTTTCTATCTTATCTGCTTGCTCATCCACATCACCAGTAAATAATACTCAAGATGAAGTAAACAATATGACTACATTTACGAGTACCCATATTGATATGATGACAAATTGTGCTTTGCCGGATTCAGTAGAATCAGGTCCACTGTCTAAAGACATCTTTGTGGTTGGCAGTTTTCCTAGTGCAGACTGGAAGCACACAGCAGAACGCAAGCTGATCTATAAAGGAAATAACATCTATCAAGTGGTTACTGAAGAAGTGCCAGGGAACTACAAAATGCAGTATGCCGCTGAACAATGGAAACCGCAGTTTACTGCCAAAGGTAAACAATTGTCGGTCGAGCAATTAAATGAACTGACTTATGGTGGTTATGGTACCGATACAGCATTAGAAATTAAAGAATCTGGTCAATATCTTTGGAGTTTAGAGTTTAAAGATGACGGGTCACCATATGCCATAATGGTTTCGAAATGCAAGTAATATTCCATTTGGTTATTTGATTTTATTTTTTATTTATTAGCCCCACCATGTAATTCATGTTGGGGTTAATTTTATCTGGGAGAGTTTTAATGCATCATATCCGATATAAAAAACTGCTCGGTAAATCACTTATTGCCTTGAGTGTTGTCGGTGTTTTATCCGCGTGTAACTCCTCAGGTGGAAGTGATGGTAGCACACCATTGCCAGAGACGAGTTACGCTTGCCAAGCGAATGTGATAGAGCAAAGTAATCAGCTGCGAACTTATCAGATCATGGTAGAGAGTTTTGTTGATGGTGACTCGAGTATTGGCCACGGTACGGGTTATGGCACTAGTCACCACAATGGCGATCTACAAGGTATTATTAATTCGCTCGATTACATCCAAGACTTAGGCATGAATGCAATTTGGCTGACGCCTGTTTTTGAGTCAGAAGTGCTCGATGGTCAAGATCATTGGGCAGACCGTTTGGATGCAACGGGGTACTTTGCGACGGATTACTTTAAGATTGATCCACGCTTTGGCGATTTGGAAACCGCGAGAACGTTGGTTAATGAAGCGCACAAGCGAGGCTTATACGTTTTCTTTGATGGCGTGTTTGGTCACCACAAAGACGGTTTGATTAAGCCATCTCCATCGGGTTTGCTACCTTCCGGTGCAAGCAATCCTGTCGATTACCCAGCAAGTTTAGACTTTTACAAAGAAGTCGCGACTTATTGGGTGAAAGAGTTAAAAATTGATGGTTGGCGCTTGGATCAAGCCTACCAAGTACCGACGGATGCTTGGACGCAAATTCGTAAAGCCGTGGATGAAGCCTCACAAAGCGTGACTTATACCAACAGCGAAGGCAAACCAGTCAACCCACTGGGTTACATGGTGGCAGAAATTTGGAAAGGCGAATCTGAAATCGCGGATGATGCTTATGGAATGGCAAATACCCCTGCACTTTGTTCTGCGTTTGATTTCCCGATGCGCTATCGTGTGGTTGAAACCTTAGCGGTAAATGAGAGTGGTGTCGGTGGTCGAGATGTTGATTGGCTAGACAATGGCTATCAGACTCACAATCAATACCCAGCCCATGCCCAGCCTAACTTGATGATAGGTAACCATGATTTAGTGCGCTTTGGTGATTTGCTGCAACGTGGTGGGTTGGCTGATGTTAATGACGCGGAATACTGGCAACGTCATAAAGCCGCATTTGCTTTCCAAGCCGCTTACACCGGGCCAATCACGCTTTATTACGGTGATGAAATTGGTGACCAAGTTGATGGCTTTGCTGCCAAAGAGGACAACCATACCTGTGCGATCCGAGGCGTATGTGATGATCACGTGGCTCGTAGCAGCGCCAAGATCGAAGGGGTCACCGCAACGTTGGATGCGAATCAAGTGGATCTAAAAGCTTATGTGAAGTCTTTGATGATGATGCGTGCGTCCCATCCTGCTTTGTACGAGGGTACTCGCACCAACGTAGTCGCAACCAATGGAAGTTATGTGGACCTGAAAACGTCAGGTGATGATCAAGTTCTGTTTGTGCTGAACACATTAGAAAGTGCGAGAAACGTTGTGTTGACCGAAACGCAGGTGGGCAGTAACCAAGCGCTGGTGGACTTATTGACGAACGAGAAAATCACGCTAAGCGATGGGCAATATCAAATTCTGATGTCGTCGTTACAAGGTCGGTTCTTTAAGGTCACATCAAGCGGTCAGTAAGCCATTGAGACGCTATCTAAGGATAGTTGGTTAAGGATTGAATACGTAAAGCCGAGTGATGCTATCTACCCCCCCATAGCTGCACACTTGGCTTTTTCATTACTTGGCCAATAGTGAGCCATAAATAAAAAAGGGAAGCATAACGCTTCCCTTTTATCTTGTTGTAATCTTAACGGTTAGTTCTTGGTTACCGTTACGATTGGCGCGGTCTTATCTGCTGCATTGAAGTGGAAGCGGTAGTTTCCATTTTCTGGTAACGTGATGCTGATGTTGCCACTTGCACTGCCAGCTTCCATTGTTAGAGGCGTACCGAACTCAATCGCACCTTGACCACCAAAGTTAGTTGAAGCTGCCCAGTCAGAGCTTGCTACCTTCATCTCGAATGTCCCTGCTGTTAGGTCGATGTTTAGTGAGTAAACATCATTCGCTACGTAGCTGAACTTCGCGGTTTCAATGGCTGCCCAGCCCGCGTCGGTCACATCACCACGTAGATAAAGTGCCGTTTCGCCGAATGTTGGAGCATCTGCTGCTTTGGTTACCGACACGACAGGTTTTTCAACGTTATCATCTTGTTCATGGATCGCATTTAGAATGAATGTATATTTACCTGTCTCTGCAATAGATAGTTGACAGTTCCCCTCAGCCCCAAGGTCGAGAGAACCGCTTGCCAACTCAACCGCATCACAACCAAAGTTTGGTGTCCCCCAGTTACCGTCGGCAAACTTAAAGCCATAGTCGCCTGCTTCTAACACGCCAGTTACTGAGTAAATGCCGTTACCAATAAAGGACATTTCCCACTCCGCAACAGGATTCCAGCCATTCATGTCTCCACGAATGTAAACCTTAGTGTCACCGTACGGAGGAATGCTAGAGACATCCTTTTCGCCCACAGGCAGACCAGTACCTTGTGCCCCGTTTTGTGGCTGAACAAAGACCGCCGTCGTCAGGGCTGGTACTGTGAATGTATCGCCAGAGAAGCTCGCACCTTTCACCGTTGTGTCCATCGAGTTCTTCTGAACGTTATGCAGTTCGAAGCTTGTGGCACCTTCAACTTTGAATGATTGCTCTGTCGCTGTTGAGTTTACCACGGCAACGATGGCATCGTAGTTTTGGTCGAGGTCCGCGCCTGCCGAAGTACCGTCATCGATAGACATAACGATCAAGCCCTCTACTTGGTTTTGACCTACGTTATGGAAATCAACACGGTTCATCACTTCCTGAGCCGTATCTAAGCGGAACAGTTCGCTTGTACTACGGATTGTCAGTAACTCTAGGAATTGTTGTTTCGTTTGCTCGATGTCTGTTGTATCTGGCTTCGTTGTGCTATCTCCAATGATGGTTTTGATCAGCGCCCAGTTTGCACCGTCTTTGTCTTCACGAGGCAGACCAACGTTCCAGTTGTTGTCTGTGCCGTCGAAGAATACACGGTTAAACCAATCGCCCGAATCGTAAGAATCACGCTGCATCGATTTTGAGCGTAGTAATTCAGAGCCCATGTGGATAAATGGGATACCTTGCCCTAGCATCACAGTGGATAGGGATACTGACTGCATACGAGCACGGTCAGCTGAACTTGTTCCGGCGTCCACTTTGTAGGCGTTATTGTCCCAAAGCGTTTGGTTATCGTGTTTAGAGACGTAAGAGATGTTCTCTGAAGGCGCTTTCGTGTAACCCGCTGGCGCACCATTGTAGTCAACATTTTTACCCAGCTTAGTTTCGCCGGTGTAATCGATAAGAATAAAGTCAGCGAGGTTACCTGCCATGCCTAGACGCACAAGATCTTGATTGTGTAATGCACCATCAATTTCGTCTTGGCTACCCGTTTGCAGTTCATTCGGGTATGCGGCATTGCCGAAACCTTGGTTTTTGCGTAACCCGGTTCCCGCACCATCAAATGGTGAACCACCACGAACCGCATCACGGAGACGGTCAGAGAAGGTGCCGATGTCAGTGCCTGCCATGTTGATTTGATTTGCTTGATCAAAGCGCGCGTTGTTTGCGACTTCACCAAAGTCCCAACCTTCACCATAGAACAGTGTGTTCGGATCAATCTTACGAACTTGCTCCAGCGCATAAACCATCACGTCTTTAGGTTGGTGACCCATCAAGTCGAAACGGAAACCGTCTACTTTGTAGTCGTCAGCCCAAACCAGCAATGAGTCCACCATCAGTTTACCCATCATCAAGTTTTCCGTTGCGGTGTTGTCACAACAGGTTGAGTTCTCGACGCCGCCAGTGTTGACGTTAAGGCGGTGGTAATATCCAGGGACGATCTTATCCAGAACCGATTTGTCGTTTACGCCAGATGCGTTGGTGTGGTTGTACACCACGTCCATGACAAGCTTCAGATCCATCTTGTGGGTCGCTTGCACCATTTCGCGGAATTCCAGAATACGCTTGGAGCCGTTCGGATCCGTCGCGTAACTGCCTTCTGGAACCGTGTAATGGAATGGGTCGTAACCCCAGTTAAAGCTGTCTAGCATGCGCAGATCATTCATCAACGCTTGTGCTGCGCCTGTTGTTGGATCGTAGCGGTTTAGCACATCTTCAATGACTTTCGCGTCATCTTCTGTTCCACAAATCGATGCTGCTGGTTTGATGCCACATAGCTTGCCAACGGTATCGGTGATGTCTACGCGTTTCTCTGCGTTTTCATCTACGGTCGCAATGTCGAAGGCAGGCAGAATATGAAGCGTAGTAAGACCGGCGTCTTTCAGTGCTTGAAGGTGAGTAACCGACTCTCGGTCAGCTTCCGTTAGCGCGAGATATTTACCATTCAGGCTAGGCGTTCCTTTGCTATCACTGAAGCTGAAGTCCCGAAGGTGAGATTCATACAATACGTGATCTGCGTCTTTTTCAACGGTTGGGCGAACGTAGTTATCCCATTCTGCTGGTTTCAAGTTTGCACTATCGAGATCAACAACTTGTGAGTACATTGAGTTCTGAGACAAGCTTAATGAGTATGGGTCTGTCACCAAGCGCGTTTCTACAACACCAGTTGTTGGATGATAAACGGTGACTTTATAGTGATAGTATTGGTTTAGGGCATGACTCTGCGCCTCTGATGCCCAAATACCAGTTTCGGGATTTTCCGTCATCTCAATCGTAGAGACTTCTTTAAAATTCTCATCGTAGATGACTAGGTCGACATTTTGTGCAGTTGGCGCCCAAAGTTTAAATGTCGCTGCGCTGCCCTCAACGATTGCACCAAGGGTTTCTCCAATTGCGTTACCAGTATTGGCATCTGCAAATACGGCGTCGAGCACACCAGGCTTTTGTACCTCTGTTGCTGAAATAACGTCACCATCTGCGTTATAAGCCACCATGACGATTTGTGACTTCAGGATAGAGCGCAATGTATCGGTATCAACATCGATCCCTGCGGCTGGTAAACTAGCAAGGTGACGGAAACGCGTTTTTAATGGTTCAGACAATTCACCCGCTTTCGTCAGTTCAACCGCTGTACCGCCTGTGATTTGCTTGTCTTCATCCATCGAGATGTCGTTGGTCAAACTATAGAAAAGCTTCATGATGTCGGCATTTGCTGCCGCTTCCCACGCGATCGTGTTCGCGTCTAACCAGTGCGCTTTTTGGCCATCGATGTCGACCGGGCGTTCTTCAATTGGCTCATAGTAAAGTTCGCTGCTACCATGGAAACCGAACAGACCTTTCGATTCGCCGAGCTTAGTGAGCTCAACTTTCGAGTTTGCGCTGCCGAATGCTTTTTCATCGCCTTTGTGCAGAATGAAGTTCATGCATGTGTGAGGATCGTTCGCATCAGGATCCATTTTGAGTACGTAATATGCGCCGTAGGTTTCACTGATGCCAGTGAAGAGCAGTGGTGCTCCCCAATCTGTGCCACTATCTGCAATGCCCATGGCTTCTAGGTCAGTACTGGTACAACCTTCACCATTCCAAAGGTGCAGACCCCAGCCGTCATAGTTACTGTTTTTTGCGGTTGAGGCCACATCGCGTTTGTAGTAGATGACCACTTCGTTCTCTCCCGCAGGGTATAAACCGGAACTTGGTTTAACGGTGTCATCATTGGAGTTGCCACAACCACTGATCACCGCGACGGAGAACAATGGCAATACAGTTTTAGCAATCGTTGTTAATTTGAATATTTTATTGTCCACGTTTACAAATCCATTTTTATTTGGGTATATAGGCGAAATGCCGAAAGTAGATGTTCAAATAAATGCTAATACAGTCAGTCATCAGCAAAGTGTGAGAGGGGGCCGTTTAGTTTTTTACAAGAGAAAAATTTCTATTCGAAGGGGTTTTGCTCGCAATTTTGATAATAAAACGTGTGCATAATGAGATGTTCAGCGCAGCTTAACGACGTCATTGTTTATAGGAGGAGAAGAGGAGGATGAGAAGGGAGGAGAATACCTCAGCCCCAAAACCGTGATTTGGTTCAATAAAATCTGGGTGAATATTTCTTGTCGAAAAATAAGTAGGATTGATGTGAGGCAATCTTATCGAATACTTTGATGGGATACTTCAGATTTTACTCAAGCGGTCGTTATATAATAGAGCGGTAATTTACTTCAAGATGCTCGGGTATACACCCATGGTTGGCGTGTCACTCGTCTCAGCATTTTCAATACTCCCCGGTTTGTGGGAAGTTCAACATAGGCCCTGACCTAAAAAGAGGATGCTTATGAGTAGTATGGGCATTGCTATTGCGGCAACTGGCCTTTCACTCGTCCTGATATTTTTTTGGATGATCTCGTTGTCAATGCGTAAGCAACGGCTTCAGGCAGAGAGGAAAGCTCGCGAAGTGGCGTATCGCAAAGCGATGCAAAAAGCACGAGAGCAAGAACAAAAAGAGCGAAAGTTTAAAGCAGAAACCGGTCATATCCCGACGATTTTGTTTTTGGCCAAAGAAGCAGAGCGAGAAAATATTAAGGAAGCTCTGCATTGGTACGATAAAGCGGCCAAACTGGACAACATTACTGGCATGTACGGTATGGTGAGACTGAGCGAGCGGATGCGTGAAGATGTCATTCTAAGAGAGCAAGCCAATTTCTGGCGCATGGCTATTGCTGGATTGGAAGGTGATGTAGATGCGACCTTTGCTACAGGTAAAGCGCTCGTCTTTGGCCGAGGAGTAGAGAAGAACCTAGCGAAGGGACATCAACTTATCGAAGCGGCCGCCAACAATGGTTGTATTGCCGCAATGCTGCATATGGGGGAGTGGCAACTTTCCCCTGAGAACGTTTTAGGCCGTAGTGCGGATGCATTGTATTGGTTTATGAAAGCAGCAGATAAAGACAGCGCTGATGGAAAGATCCAAGTTGGACTTTGTCATCTAAATGGCATTGGCACAGAAATGAGCATGGTAAAAGGATGTTATTGGCTAGAGAGAGCCGCTGAAAGTGGTAACGCAGAGGCGATGTTCCATGCTGGTGATGCGTGGAAGGACACCAGTAAAACAGGTAATGCGATTGCGTATATATGGCTCTTTCTTTCTGCGAATATGGGTTTTGAACCTGCACGAGCACTGCGCGATGAGGTCGCTAGTAACATCGGCGTAGATGTGGTTGTCGGTTTGCAATCTATTGCGAAGCCTCTTCAACGTAAACTGGTATCTGGTATGGTGAAGAAGCATTCCATTATCCGTGCATTAAATAAAGTTTATAAGCGTGAAGCATACTTCCCAAGTGGCGCAAAATTGTCCGAAGAGCTTCATCATGCGGATCAAGAAGAGACGCAATCACAGGGTGAGCTTTTAGAGTTAGGTCTTCAGTCTAAGTTGGTTGAGGAGCCTGCATTCTCTACAACCCTCTCTAAGGAGGCACTCGACTTTACGCAAAACTTCTTACAGCCACAGAATCTCAACAAGCCTCATTCGTGAGGCTTTCTTAACGATACCCAAGCATCTAGACGTTACTTGGATAGTATTTCGCACTATTCTAGATTAGTTACTAGCGTATTTTCAATTGAGTCTTCCCGTATGCTGTGTGGAAGGCTCTTTTTTTGGAGAACTGAAAACCCATTTTTAACAATTGGATCACGAAAGATGATTAGCTAACCTGTTGAGTTCGCGGACGATACCGGCGTAGTCATTCCAAGCGTGAACCTGACTGAACCTCGGGATAACAGAGGGGGATAGCCTCAAGATTGCGCTCAACAAAGTCAAAATGGAAATTAAGAAAATGGTCCTGAAAACGAGCTCCCTTATCGGCTCCAGTGAAGAGCATGAGAATTGAGTTAGAGAATCCTAGTTTGTCGGATACACTACGTCTTTCGTGAATTTGGCGCTTGACGCTGTCTTTGAATTATTGATAACAACAAGAAGAGGTCTGGTACTATGCAAGGTATCCTCTCTATACAATCGCATGTTGCTTTTGGCCACGCTGGTAACAGCAGTGCTGTTTTCCCGATGCAACGTATGGGTTTCGAAGTGTGGCCTATTCACACGGTTCAATTTTCTAACCACACTCAGTATCAAGAGGGTTGGACGGGCCGTGCGTTTTCGGCTGACGACATCAGTGAATTAGTTTGTGGTCTTGGCAACATTGGCGCGCTAGAAAAATGCCAAGCGGTATTGACTGGCTATCAAGGTAGTGCAGAGCAGTGCTTAGCTGTTGTCGACACGGTGACTAAAGTGAAACAGGCTAACCCTGAAGCGCTTTATGTGTGTGATCCAGTAATGGGCGCGCCTGACAAAGGCTGTATCGTTGCGCCAGGTATTGCGGATCATTTGTTGACTCGATTGATGCCGATGGCGGATGTGATCGTGCCAAATCAGTTCGAACTAAGTCAATTTGCTGAAATGGAAATCCACACGCTAGACGATGCAATCACGGCGTGTCAGCGTGCTCTGGAGAAAGGACCTAAAGTGGTATTGGTGAAACACTTGTACTGCCTGTCAGACTCAAGCTTCAACATGTTGTTAGCGACCCAAGAAGGCACCTACTTAGCGAAGCGTCCTCATTTCGAATTTGCTAAAGCACCAGTGGGAGCGGGCGATTTGATCTCGGCGATCTTCACTGCAGGCTTACTGAAAGGGTGGACACCGAAGCAGGCGTTCCAACATTGTCATGATGCTTGCTTTGGCGTACTTAACGCGACTTTCCAAGCGGGTGAATGGGAACTGCAAACCATCGCGGCCCAACAAGAGTTCGTTGAGCCTAGTGCACACTTCCCATTGGAAGAAGTGACACTAAGCCACTTATAATCGTGACGTTTATACTACCCATGCATTTGAAGGCAACGGGAAAAAAGAAAGGGGGAGCTAATTTGCTCCCCTTTGTTTATTTTCGCACTGCGTTTCAGTGTTCTTTTTGTTGCTCTGCACGGCACACAGCGGCAGTGAAGATAACATCTGTTGAGCTGTTTAGTGCCGTTTCAGCCGAGTCTTGAATCACACCGATGATAAAGCCAACGGCAACAACCTGCATCGCCACATCGTTAGAGATACCAAATAGACCACACGCAAGTGGGATAAGTAGCAGAGAACCACCGGCTACGCCAGATGCACCACATGCAGAAACCGCAGCCACAATGCTAAGAAGTAGAGCCGTCATTAGGTCGATTTCAATGCCCATCGTATGCACTGCTGCAAGTGTTAGCGTGGTAATGGTAATTGCCGCACCTGCCATGTTGATGGTCGCACCAAGTGGGATAGACACAGAATAAGTATCTTCATCTAGCTTTAGTTTTTCACACAGTGTCATATTCACCGGGATATTTGCAGCACTTGAACGAGTGAAAAATGCGGTTACACCACTTTCACGAAGGCATTGAAACACCAATGGGTAAGGGTTCTGCTTGGTTTTGTAGTACACGATTGCTGGGTTTACCACTAATGCAATGATCGCCATCGCACTTAGCAGTACCGCTAGCAGGTGAGCGTAGCTGGCTAATGCGCCAAAACCCGTTGTTGCAAACGTTGATGCAACTAGGCCAAAGATACCAAATGGTGCCAGACGAATGATGAAGCGAACAATATGAGAAACACTGTGGCTTAGATCTTCAAATACCGCTTTCGTTGTTGCTGACGCGTGATGAAGTGCCAGACCAAGACCCACACCCCAAGCAAGAATCCCGATGTAGTTTGCTTCTACGAGGGCGTTCACAGGGTTATCAACCAGTTTGAACAGCAGTGTTTGAATGACTTCTGCAATGCCTTGTGGTGGTGTTGCACCTTCAGCACCAGTTACTAGCATTAAATTAGTTGGGAAAAGGAAGCTAAGAACTACCGCAGTTAGTGCCGCAAAAAAAGTACCGGCTAAGTAAAGCACCACGATTGGACGCATGTAAGTGTGTTGGTTTTTCTTTTGGTTTGCGATAGATGCCGCGACTAAGATGAATACTAAGATCGGAGCAATCGCTTTTAGTGCGCCAACAAAAAGGTTACCTAGCATGCCAACGCTTTCGGCGTGGTTGGGTGAG
Organism: Vibrio sp. PNB23_22_6; assembly: GCF_052877535.1. Lineage (NCBI taxonomy): Bacteria > Pseudomonadati > Pseudomonadota > Gammaproteobacteria > Vibrionales > Vibrionaceae > Vibrio > Vibrio sp. PNB23_22_6. The sequence continues at coordinate 200,285 of NZ_JBNFXP010000002.1, forward strand.
ATTGTTGCTAATAAGATCCCGAGGACGATCCCGACGAGAATTTGGAGGACGAGGTTACCACGAGCGTATCGGGCAACGAGGCTGTTGTGTTGCATACATCATTCCTGCAATTTATGTCTGAGCAACGGCGTAATGTTCCTTGAACGAAAAGGGGGGCCAAATATTGATTTATGCGTTGCTAAGAGCTCTGATTATCGATTTTCCAATTTAATCAATTCAGCTAATTTACCCGCTGAATATCACACATCTTAACTTGGTAATATTTTGTGTCTAGTTTTAGTTTATTCTAAGGATGATTGTTTGCAAAAAGTTGATTTGGGTGAGGGTGATGTTGTTATGTGTAACTAAGTATTAATGGCGGGGCGGCATTAGATTCTAAAAAGGAGGCTTTCGCCTCCTTGGTATTATCGCTAATAAGAAAACAGCATACACCCAAGCATCTCAAGGTTACTTGGGTATATCAAAAACCTTGCTGACGCTTACGTTTACCATCAACAACACTGCGCACCATTTTGCCGAACTGTTTGTTTTGCGCTCTCTGCTCTGCGAGAGTCGCGCCGTTATGGGCTTGTTCGCGCAATAACTTCTGATAGTTAGTAAAGCGTCGTAATTCAAGAGCGCCGTTTTCAATGGCGGCTTGAATAGCACAACCCGGCTCGGTTTGATGTTGGCAATCACTGAATCGACAGTTTTCTGCTAGTGCTTCAACATCGGCAAAGGTTTCACTGACGCCCGTTTCGCAATCCGCTAGTTGGATCTCCCGCATTCCCGGCGTGTCCATTAAGATCCCACCGGAAGGCAGTAGATGGATTGAGCGTGCAGTCGTTGTGTGTCGACCCTTGCTGTCATCCTCGCGAATGTCGCCTGTTGCTTGTTCTTGCTCTCCGAGTAGAGTATTGACCAAGGTAGACTTACCTACACCAGAAGACCCGATGAAAGCAACAGTCTGACCTTCACCACACCAACTCTTCAACTTAGCAACGCTTGCCTTATTCAGACCATTGACACTTTCTACCATAAGCAGTGGGTCGAGTTTTTGTACTTGAGCTTTGAACTCGTCAGCATCTTCACATAAGTCTGCTTTCGTCAGTACAATCACGGGCTCTACGTCAGCTTCATTGATGAGTGCTAAATAACGCTCAATACGGCTGAGGTTAAAGTCGTGGTTGAGTGAACAAACGATAAAGACAGTGTCCACGTTGGCGGCGATTAGCTGCTCCGCGACTTTACTGCCGGCGGCTTTACGGCTGAACAGGCTGCGACGTTCAAGTAAACGAGAAAACTGCTGCTGGTGGTTTAGTATCACCCAATCGCCCACCGTCATGCTAGGTAGCGAGGTCTGGATAGGGAGATGGATTTCGCCTTGTTCGCTAACCAAGACATAGCCACTACGATGGTGAGCAATCACTCGTGCGAAAAGCGTGTCTTCGTAATCGTCTAATGTCAGTTGTTGGTGAAAAAATGGTTTCCAACCTAATCGCTTTAATGGGTTAGGTTGAGTAAGTAGTGCTTCACAAAAAGAGTGTGTTTTGTTCATTGTTGAATTATCCCAGACGCAACAAAGTGCATTAATACAAACCGCATTAGGGTCTAATTCGCATAGAGCTGACCCCGGTGAAGACCGGGCAAAGAAGGGAGGAGTTGTAGCTCAGCCATGATAAAAGTTGGATGTTTACCCTTTCACTGCCCAGTTAGTGCTATTCATTACAATCATCATATTTCCTCTTAGTTGGTGAGTTAACGACTGGAGTATAACGGCTGTAATTCGAATCTTACAACTTCTTTGCGTTTTTTAGAGTTATATTCGACGCTCTTCCATCACTTGTGAATAGGCGAGAAATCGATTGTAGCATTGCGTAAAAAATACTTGTAAATCGCGCCTTGATTATATATCTAAGTGACTTTACGCCAAGTCATTCTCGCCAAATCGGGTATGGGTATATCTAAGAAGGGAAGTCGTAGCACGGAGGTAAAGCGAAATCACGCTTTGAGCTCACCAACTGAAATAAAAACGCTCCTGATGTACAGGAGCGCTAACAGATGATTCAAGCGATTAATGATGAACGTGCTTTTTCATTCCTGCCATCACTTTCTTAACGGGTGCTTTAAAGCTTTGTTTCTGGCCATTGTCGTAAGTAACAGTCACTTCGATTTCATCACCTTCGTTAAGCGGTTTTGTCAGGTCAAATAGCATGATGTGCAGGCTGCCTGGCTTAAGCTCGGTGGTTTCGTTCGCCTTTAGCGTGATGCGTTCAATTTGGCGCATTTGCATCACGTCACCATCTTTAATTACGTCATGCAGTTCCACTTTTCCGGCTGCAGGTGTTTCTGCTGCGATGATATTGATGTCCTCTTGGCTACGGTTGGCGAACGTGACAAAGACCGCACTCGTCAATGCACCAGGTGCCATTGCACGTGCATATGGGTCCTGCGGCATGACACTTAAGTTCGCTTGAGCAATCGAACTAAGTAGAAGTGCGCCCAGCGCTAGCGTTTTGATTGCGTGTTTAACCTTCATTCGAATTTCCTTCTGCAGTCAGTTTTGAAATGGCGTCGACGATCGGCGCTGGTGTGAGTGTGTGCGGCACCTTGGTAATCAGCGTACCGTCAGGTTTTAAGAAGTAAAAGTAGGAACTGTGGTCTAGGGTGTATTTTAGCTCGGATCCTTCAAGCTCAGTCTTACGGAAAATGACGCCATAGCGGTGAGCGAGAGGAGTAGTGACATCGAGTGGTGCCGACAGGCCTTCAATCATTGGGTGGAAGTAGTGGGCGTATTTAGCAGAAGCATCCGCTTCATCACGTTCTGGGTCGAGAGAAATGAACATAGGACGAAGTTTTGCTTTTTGTTCATCATCAATTTGGTTCAACGCACCAGCCAACATCGCGAGTGATGTTGGGCATACGTCAGGGCAACGCGTAAAACCAAAGTACACCACGCGCACACGTTCGTCGCCCGTATCAAAGATCCTGACAGGCGTATCGCCTTCACCGAAGAGAATAACCTGTTCAGAGGTGGCTGCTTGCTTTTTCTCGGTTTCTGCTTGTCCATCTAAGTAGGTTTTGGTGCCAAAGCCGAGCACGAATGCGACCACGAGAAATAGGGACCAGTTGCGGCTCATAAGCGTTCCTTATCTTTGCATTTTTATGGCAGGGTAAATGGTGCTCTGCCCATCTGTGAGTTTTCCGACCCATGTCATGGTATCGTGCATACATACGGGCAGGGTTATCTCTCCTGAGTATGTGCCTAAAGCTTCTTTTTTAAGCACAAATTTAGGTTCTCCCATGTCCATTTCTCGTCCTGAAAGGCTCAGGACTAATTGTTCCGCTTGGCTGTCATGCCATGAGACTTCTAAATAGGCAGGAATCAGAGGTTGAGCGGTATCCACATTGAGTGTCATGCTGACTCCTTGTTGGAGACAAGCCGTGGTTGAGAGCAAGCAATACTCATCGAGAGGCTTTGATTCGGGAGCGGAAGAGAGCTTGTGGATGAGGTCGGGCGCGTAAAAACCCGCGACTAAAGCCGCAACCATCCCTAAGATTTTTAACACTTTCATTAAGATTCAGCATTTATAACTTAACATTGCCCGCATCCTAGCACAGATGCAAAACGTAAAAAGGTGTCACGTCGACAAATTTTGTACTACTCCTATGTAATTGAGTGGGTTGTGGAAATAAAAAAACGGAGCACTTGGCTCCGCTTTTCAATGGTTTTGTATTAGCTTATTTGCCCGAATCTGCGAATTTCTCTAGACCAAGGACAAGCGCAATGGCGACCAGCATCATGATAATCGCTAAGACCAGCTGCGAAGGTTGCGAGGTGATGTGCTCGAATTCAAACGGTGACAGGTTGTGTTGCAATAGTGGTACTTGCTCGCCTTTTGAATTAGTGCGCCAAGTCAGCGTCTCTTTCCATGGCCAAATTTTAGGCAACGTACCGATCATTAAGCCTGTTAGGAACATTAATGTGAAGTCGCGGAACTTGCGTAGTAACCAAGACAATAAATGCGAGAAAGAAAGTAGACCAATCACGCACCCAGTCAAGAATAAGGCGAGAATATCGACTTGGAGCCCCTTTACTGCAGCGAGAACAGGCGTGTACATTCCGATCAGTAGCAAAATGAAGCTGCCAGAAATCCCCGGTAAGATCATGGCACAGATGGCGATGGCCCCCGCAAGCAGAGTGTTCATCGCTGTTGGTTCTATATGTAATGGGTTAAGAACCGTAATGCAGTAGGCAAAAGCCACACCTGCGAGTAGGGTGACAAAGCTTAGGGCATCGCGTCTTTCCACTTGGCGAACGATGTGGTACACGGACACCAAAATCAGACCGAAAAAGAAAGACCAAATTGGAATAGGGTGTGTGTCGAGTAACCAAGTAATTAACTTCGCTAGGGTCACGATACTGGTAAAGACCCCAGTAAACAGCGAGATAAGAAAGAAGCCATTTATATGATTAAACGCGGCTTTAAAGCCATCTCTTCGCCAAATAGAGAAAAGTGATGGATTAATGCGACGAATACTTTCTAGAAGCGTGTCATAAATGCCCGTGATGAATGCAATGGTACCGCCTGATACGCCAGGAACAACATCGGCTGCACCCATCGCCATTCCTTTAAAGAAGGTGATTAGATAGTTCATTTCTCGAGTACTAAGTCATGTAGATGGTATTGAGTATACAAACATTGATGCCAAAAAAGTATGAAATAGTGGTACGGATGATATCGAAACAAATGCCAATTCTGAGAAAAGTAAGTACTTTACGACTTTAAGCTTGGGAAACACAGAGTGATATGGCGTTGTGCGCGGTGTCTATCTCTTAAGTAACCATCGCTGTTAGTTAGGTAAATTACAGCAAATAACAGACAAATACGGTGAATCTAGTTGTTTGATGACTTATTTATCATTTATGTTATCGAATTGCGCAATGCAAATGCAATTTGCATTATTGTTTTGCATTTTGCAAAAGGTTGTTGCTTAAAGGAATTTGATATGAGATATCGTGCCCAAAAATAACACTTTACAATCATGGCATGATTAATGCATAATTTGTCTCGACCCTTCTTAAGCCGAGGGTCACCTAGCCAACTGACGTTGTTAGTGAATACATATTGTTCACATCAAATATAAGCCAATCGCGTTTATTGCGGTTGGCTTTTTTTTGTCTGAACGATATTCCTAAGGCAACCAACCCTTTGGGAGCGTGTCACTGAGACAATGTTATCGTTAAACAACTTGGAAAGAATTCGCGACTATGTTGCGTTATTTTCTTTGAGCTTGAGTCAGCAACCACGCACTGAATCCTGCATCTTGAAACCACTGGGTGTATATCTAGGTGATGTTGCTATATGTGAAAAGTTGCTTATTTTCTTTGCAATTTGCATTATTTGATAAAATTGCGAAAAAAAAGGGCTGACGTATTACGTCAACCCGGTGTTTTACAGCGGTCATCTAACGGCTTAATAGCCCATCAACTGCAACAAGTTTTCTGCTGTAACAATCGCTTCTTTACGATTAGCAATATTCAGTTTCTGATATAAGTTGCGAATGTGCGTCTTGATAGTCGTGCCAGCAACATCCAATTCTTGAGCAATTTGCTCATTGCTAAAGCCCGAATAAATTAAGCCCAGTACTTGCCATTCACGTTGAGTGAGTGGGCTAGTACGCACTAGTTCTGGCACGTTCGGGTGATTCACCAATTTTTCGATGAAGTCTTCATCAAAGTGAATGGATCGACTTCGCTGATTGGAAGAGATGTCTTTCATCAACTGTTGGGCGCGGTGACGCTCTAGATCGCCCAATTCATGGCGTAGACTCAGTTTTTCGAGTAATCCGCCAATGATCGCGCCATCAATAAGGAAGTTGCCAATCATACCGGTTTGGTTGGTCATCACCAATGCCTCTTTCAGCAGATCTTTTGCTTGTTCCTCGTCTTTTTGACGCACCGCAAATACCGCCTCTACGACTAGGTTGCGGTTGGTGTCAGTGATCAAATTGGCACGCAGTGCTTCACTTTTTAAGAATTCCAACGCTTGGCGAGCTTCATCGTACTGACCCAAATTAATGTGGGCACGTACGATGTTACGCCACTGAAGTTGCTGGAAGTGGTTGCATGCTGACTCAGGGCGCACAGCAGTAATTAACCACTCTTGAATCGCTTCTATGTTGCCACGGGCTTGCCAGAAAAGGATCAACGACAGTGAGGCATTTGCTGTCCAATCGACGTGGTAAGTCGATTGATTCATCAAGTGTTGAATGTGCTCAATGAACTTGCCCGCTTTGTCCAGTTCACCACGGCCAATTGCAATACGTGCCAGCATAGAATAGCTGTGTAAGTGCTTGCTTGGTGAATGGTTTTCCAGGATTTGCAGACCCTTGTACGCACACTCTTCGGCTTCATCTAGACGATTCCAACACCAGAAAACTTGCGCACGAATACGCAGCAAGAACTCGTGCAAAGGAACATGCTGCAGTTGTTGGTCTTCAATCAAGCGGAAGGCGGAATCTTGCAATTCGAATGCTGCTTGAACGTAACCTTGCGCGATCATGATCTCACTTTGCTGCAAGATAGCCCAAAGTGCTTGGTGGTATACCTGATATTGGCGTGCCAGTTTTTCAGTTTGTTGCATCATCGGCAACGCTCGGTCTAGTTGACCAAGCACATGATTCACTTCACCTACGACTGAGGTTGCAACGATACGGCTACGGTATATCGTTGAACTTAGCTGGCTCAACGCCAGTTCAGCGAGTTCAAGCGCGCGTTCTGGCTGGTTACTATTTATGGCAACTTGGGCAAGTAGGGCATTGGCTTGGCCTTGGTAGCCAGAGTCTAATTCGATCTTGCGCTTAGTGTGTTCCTTTTCTGCCTCTGCTAGTAGCTTGCCAACTTGATTATAGCGATGCTGACTTTGCGCTAGCCAAGCACGTAGCATGGTTAATTTAGGGTGACTAAACAGCAGCTCACGATCAAGTTGGTTAATTGCCGCTTCGAGAGTGGCCAACTCACCTTGGTTAAACATCTTCCAGCCAAACTCGTTAAGAATTTCAATGATTAAGCTTATGTCACAGGATTTCTGTGCATGATGGAGCGCTTGATGTGGTGCTTTTTGGTTTAGCCACGCTACGGCGGCATTGCGGTGTAAGTCTTTTTCTTGCTGAGGAATGCGAGCAAGACGCTCATGAGATAAAAACTCACCAAACAGATTATGGAAACGGAACCAGTTTTGCTCGCCTTCTAATGGATAGATGAAAAGACCGTATCGGTTGAGCGATTCAATCATGCCTAATGCATCTTCACGTTGAGTCAACGCGAACACCAGCTCATCATTGAAGTGGTTCAAAACCGACACTTGCATGAGAAAATGACGGGTTTCGTTATCGAGTAGGTCAAAAACCTCTTCAACTAAGTAATCCCATAGATGAGCGTGATTAAACTGAGAAACTGACTCTACCGTTTGCGCGAGAGTACGGTTTTGATGCTGTGCTTGTAGTGCAATGAGCTGCAATGCCGATGGCCATCCTTCTACGTAACCGCGTAGGTTGTTTGCCATATCTTCATCAATGCCATCGGCAATGCGTTGGTTAAAAAAGCGCGTGGTTTCTTCGGTATCGAATGCCAGCAGCTCATTGCCAATTTCGATCATCAGGTCACGCACTCGTAGGTTAGCAGTCCCTAGTGGTGGGTTAGCACGACTCGTCACGACCACCGTGAGGTTATCTGGCATGTGCTTTAAGAAAAAACGCATCGATTCATGGATTTCGTCGTTGGCGATCAGATGGTAATCATCTAAAACGATATAACACTCGTACTGAAAATCTTCCATCTCAGCGAAAACTTCGCTAAATAAAGAGCGTAAAGAAGAGAATTGACGCTTTTCAGCCAGCTTTTGAGCGTTAGAGCAACTGTAATTGGTTGCTTTGTTTAAAGCTTGTAGTAAGTAATTGACGAAACGGAAGCCATCATTGTCGCTATCGTCGATGCTATACCATCCGACGTTTGGCTTATCTGACAACCATTGAGCTGCCATGGTTGTTTTGCCGTAACCAGCAGGGGAGCGAAACAAAACCAGTTTGTAGTAAGGCGCATGTTGTAGTAAGTCCAACACTCGTGGGCGGACGATGGCATTGTGTAAGCGGCCGGGGCGAGTGAGTTTAGATGGAATCCACATTGTTAATTCTGTCCTTAAATTTTTGAGCTAGCGAAACTAGAAACAGACCCACACGACCAAATTTTGATTGTGTGCAAAAAATGTTAGGGTGGCGAGTCGCTTTGAATGGTACGACATGAGAAATGCTATTTACTTTGATCCACTTCCTAATTCTTAAGAACTGAGTAAACATTGCTCATCTACGCCCTGATTTTGTGATTTTAATCACCTAAATGTTGATTTTGTTGGTCTCGTGTAGATTGGGTTGCGCGATTTTTACAGAAAAACCATTAGCGTAAAATCTTTTAATGTGATCGATAAGACAGTTTTTACATCCCAGTAAAAAGGTCAATTAAAAAAACGTCATGAATAAAATTTACTCTTTCTCTAAATTGGTTGTGATCTGAATCACTAGCAAGGGCAGGATCGACTGCTGTGTTGAGATTTAGATCACTAACTTTGCAATGCTCCCCCCCCTACGCCCTAGCTCCTACTCCTATCAGTGAGGAGATGCAGGAGGATGTTTCTTCACCTAGGGAAATGCACGATGTATGGCAGATGAATTACTACAAGACGTGAGAATTTCTTAATGAAACCTACTCAACAGAAACAATTTGACAAGAAGTCGTTCCAAGAAAGCGTGAAGAAACATCTATCTGTCACTTACGCACATACGATTGAAAATGCAGACAGCCGCGCTTGGTATCTAGCAATGGGGCACGCATTGGCTGAATTCACAACATGCGATTTGTTGGCCACAGAAGAAGATCCTCGCATTAAGAATGCGAAAAGTGTTAACTACCTTTCACTAGAATTCCTTATCGGTCGTTTGACTGGTAACAACCTAATCAGCATGGGCCTTTACGAAGAGATCACTGAAGCAATGGCTGAACTAGGTCACAACCTAACAGACCTTCTAGAAGAAGAGCGTGACCCATCATTGGGTAACGGTGGTCTAGGTCGTCTAGCGGCATGTTTCATGGACTCATGTGCAGCGCAAGAATTCCCAACCGTAGGTTACGGCCTGCACTACGAATACGGTCTGTTTAAGCAGTCGTTCAAAGATGGTCGTCAACAAGAAGCGCCAGACGCATGGCGTGGCGTTGAAGGTTACCCATGGGAAATTGCTCGTCCAGAGCTCGCACAAGAAATCGGCTTCTATGGTCACGTTGAAGTGGTCAACGTGAACGGTAAAGAAGTTCGTAAATGGGTTCCTGGCATGTCTGTAAAAGCAATGCCTTGGGATCTACCTATTGTAGGTTACGAATCAGATACGGTTTACCCTCTACGTCTTTGGGAATGTCAGGCAATTGCACCATTCTCACTAGCTAGCTTTAACAATGGTGATTACTTCGAAGCGCAACACGCGCTGATCGACGCAGGTAACATCACCAAAGTGCTTTACCCGAACGATAACCACGAGAAAGGTAAAACACTGCGTCTAATGCAACAGTACTTCCACTCAGCAGCGTCTGTGCGCGACATCCTACGTCGCCACGAAGCAGCAGGTTACACGCTCGCGGAATTGCCGAAGCAAGAGACTATCCAGCTAAACGATACGCACCCAACGATTGCTATCCCTGAGCTAATGCGCATCCTAGTGGACGAGAAAGGTCTTACTTGGGAAGCGGCTTGGGAAATCAGCTCTCACACGTTCGCGTACACCAACCACACGCTACTACCAGAAGCGCTAGAGACATGGCCAGAGTCGCTAATCCAGCGTCTACTTCCACGTCATATGGAAATCATTTTTGAAATCAACCACCGCTTCCTACAAGAAGTTCGATCGATGTGGCCTGGTGACGGTGAGAAGCAAGCTAAGCTCTCTATCATTCAAGAAGGTTTCAACCGCATGGTTCGCATGGCTAACCTATGTGTCATCGGTTCTTACGCGGTAAACGGCGTAGCAGCGCTTCACTCTGAGTTGGTTAAGAAAGACCTATTCCCAGAGTTCCACGAGATGTACCCAACTCGTCTACATAATGTAACGAATGGTATTACGCCTCGTCGTTGGTTGAAGTTCTGTAACCCAGGCCTTTCTAAGCTAATCACAGAGAAAGTGGGTTCAGAATGGCCAGCGAAACTAGAGCAACTTGAAGGTATTGCTCAGTACGCTACTGACGCGAAATTCCAAAAAGAATTCATGGCAGTGAAGAAAGAGAACAAAGAGCGCCTCGCGAATTGGGTGAAAGAGAACATGGGTATCGAACTCGATACGAATGCTATCTTCGACGTTCAAATCAAGCGTCTGCACGAGTACAAGCGTCAGCATCTCGATCTGCTACACATTCTATCTCTATACCACCGCATCCTAAACGAGCCTAGTTTTGAATGTGAGCCACGCGTATGTTTCTTCGCAGCGAAAGCAGCACCAGGTTACCACCTAGCGAAAGAAATTATGTTCGCAGTGAACAAGGTTGCCGATAAGATCAACAACGATCCTCGCATCGGTAACAAGCTTAAAGTGGTATTTATCCCTGATTACCGCGTGAGCATGGCCGAGATCATCATCCCTGCGGCAGATGTTTCACAGCAAATCTCGCTAGCGGGTAAGGAAGCTTCGGGTACAGGTAACATGAAGATGGCTCTTAACGGTGCACTAACTATCGGTACGATGGATGGCGCGAACGTTGAGATTCGTGAAGAGGTGGGTGATGAAAACATCTATATCTTCGGTCTTGATGTTGAAGGCGTGAAAGCGGTTAAAGCAGCTGGCTACAACCCTTACGACTACTACAATGCTGACCACTTACTGAAAGCGTCTCTAGACCTACTAACAGGTGAAGAGTTCACGCCAGGTCAACCAGGTCTACTACGTGCAACGTACGACAGTTTACTTGATGGTGGTGACCCATACCTATGTCTTGCTGACTTCGCATCTTATGTAAAAGCGCATGAAGAAATGGGCAAACAATACAAAGACCAAGCAGGTTGGGCTAAGAAAGCCATTCTTAACACTGCCCTAGTTGGTAAGTTCACATCAGACCGCTCAATCCGAGATTATGTGAACAACATCTGGAAACTTGAAACAGTAAAGCGTTAACAAAGCCCAGTTAAGACCAAGGTAGCCGAGCGCTACCTTTGGCATTTTTAAATAATTATCGATAAAAAATGACCCTACATGGAAGGTGTTGGTATTACCTTCGGAGAAAGCGATGAAAGAACAAACAGCATTAAAGAAAGTCGCAGACATGGCGCGATTGGCTGATAGCTACGTCAGCGCGTGGGGAGACGAGGCAAAAGTTTCTGAAGAAACATTACGCCGTTTGCTCACTTCACTTGGCTACGATACTAGCAGCGACGAGAAGCTACTGGCTTCTGCTGAGAAAAAGCATAAGAAAGACGTACTAGCCCCAGTTCTTGTTTTACGCGACGGCGAGCCAGTCGAAGTGGAACTAAACCTAGGTACGAGTGCTCGCGAGAGTGAATTTAGCTGGCGTTTAGAAACAGAACAAGGAGAGGTACTTGAAGGCTATCTTCAGTCTCAAATTGTTCGTGACGAACGTGCTGAGGGTGGCCCTCTAGTGTTTGCATTGCCAAAGAACTTGGCATGGGGTTACCACAAACTGATCATTATCCGTAAGCGCCGTAAGACGCCTTATGAAATGTCGTTGATCGTCACACCAAAAGCGTGTTTCAAACAAGAAGATCTCAACCAGCATAAAAAGCTATGGGGGCCAAGCATCCAGCTTTACACGCTACGCACTCAGCATAACTGGGGTATCGGTGACTTTGGCGATCTTAAGCAGTTGGTGAGTGACATTGCCTCTCGTGGCGGTGACTTCATTGGTTTGAACCCAATTCACTCGTTGTTCCCTGCGAACCCAGAAGCCGCAAGCCCATACAGCCCATCTTCTCGCTGTTGGCTGAACATCATGTATATCGACGTAAGTTCAGTACCTGAGTTCGCGTTAAGTAAAGAGGCGCAACAGCACGTTGGTAATGCGGATTTCCAACAACGTTTGCAAAAAGCGCGAGAATCACACTGGGTCAACTACACCGAAGTGTCTGAGCTCAAGATGAGCGTTCTACCGCTGCTATTTAGTGAGTTCAAAGCACGCCATCTAGATAAGAACACGGTTCGTGCTCGTGCATTCTTAGAGTTCGTTGAGCTAGGTGGCGAAAGCCTACTTCACCAAGCCGCATTCGATGCGCTACACGGTGAACTGCATGCTCAAGATTCAAGCGTGTGGGGCTGGCCGGTATTCCCTGAGAAATATCGCACATTTAATTCTGTGGAGACTCAGAAATACATTAAAGATAACCAAGACCGTGTTCACTTGTACATGTATTTACAATGGATCGCAGACAGCCAGATCAAAGAAGCGCAAGCACTGGCCAAAGAGAAAGGAATGTCTGTCGGTCTTTACCGCGACCTAGCGGTAGGTGTTGCGGATTCTGGTAGTGAAACTTGGGCGGATGAAGGAAACCTAGTGTTGGATGCGAGCATTGGTGCGCCACCTGATGTTCTTGGCCCTCTAGGCCAAAATTGGGGTCTACCTCCGCTAAATCCACAAGTGCTGCAAGCAACAGGCTACGATGCGTACATCAAGCTGCTACGTGCAAACATGAAGCACTGTGGTGCGCTACGTATTGACCATGTGCTGGGTCTTTTGCGTCTGTGGTGGATTCCAAAAGGCGAGAAGGCGACAGAAGGTGCTTACCTGTACTATCCAGTGGAAGACATGCTAGCAATTTTGGCGCTAGAGTCACACCGTTATCAGTGTTCTGTTATCGGTGAAGATTTAGGTACGGTACCAGATGAAATCGTCGACATTCTTCGTGATGCAGGCGTGCATTCTTACAAAGTCTTCTTCTTCGAAACCTCAAAAGAGGATGGTGGTTTTATTTCACCTAAGCACTATGCTGAACAATCTATGTCGGCACTTTGTACGCACGATATGCCAACTCTACGTGGTTTTTGGCATTGTGATGACCTGAAAATGGGGCGTGAAATTGGCTTGTATCCAGATGAAGAGCAGCTAGAAGATTTGTTTGGCGATCGCCTTAAGTGCAAACAGGGTATTCTAGATAGTGTTCGTTGGCATGGTTACTTACCGGAAGGTATCGGTCATGATGCGCAGTATGTGCCTATGGATTCTTTCTTAAGTGAAGCACTGCAACTGCATGTTGCTGCCGGTGACTCTGCGTTGCTTAGTGTGCAACTTGAAGACTGGCTAGAAATGGACCAACCGGTCAATATTCCTGGTACGGTAGATGAGTATCCAAACTGGCGTCGTAAACTGTCGATGAACCTTGATGAAATATTCAGTCGTGAATACGTAAACCGTATATCTCGACGCCTTACTGAAGTACGCGCGAAAGCAAGTAAATAAGTTGAGAAAGGTGACCTAAGTACCAATGAAATAAATTCCGTCAAGGTATGAAACTATAACCTAGGTCACTCATTAAATCGGCACAATCCGTTAGGATGGAGCACCGTTATTATGCCCGCAACAATAGCGGGCATTTTTGTTTTTTGACGCCGTTTTATTCGAAGTTTGAATAAAGCCATGTCTTTTTTGAATACACAACGTTTGGCTGTGGAAACTCGATGTTCAAAATTTTTATGGAGAATATCGGTGCTAGGGAGAATAAATTGAAAACTAAGGTAAAGAAAAACTACCAACGCGCTTACGAATTACTTGCTGAGGCGGCATACTCAGACCCATTTGCGTCGCTTGGTCCATTCATTGATGACGGTGAAGGCTCGTTACGCGTTTGGATGCCAGGCGCTGACAAAGTTGAGTTGGTGATCAGTGGTGAGCCTCGTGTGGAACTGGATCGTGAAGGCGAAAGTGGGTTTATCCTAAAAGAAAAGCGCGATTTACACCTGACTCACTATCAACTTGCGGTTGATTGGAATGGTGTAGAACAACTCGTTGACGACCCTTACCAGTACCACAACATCTATCAAGAATACGAACACCTGCATACACCAAAAGAGATGTACCGCTACATGGGCTCCCAGTTTGTGACCATCGAGCGCGGTGGTGAAAACATCTCAGGTGTGCGCTTCCTTGTTTATGCGCCTCATGCTTCTGCAATCAGCCTAGTGGGTAGCTTCAACCAGTGGGATGGTCGTCGCCATCCAATGCAGCGTCTGGATTACGGTATCTGGGGCTTGTTTATTCCAGGTTTGGAAGAGGGTGTACAATACAAATTCGAACTCAAAGGTCCAAATGGGGAAGGACTTCCTCATAAACAAGACCCTTGGGGCTTTTACTCAGAGCAATACCCATCGTTCGCATCGATCACTTACGATCACAACCGCTACCAATGGCAAGATGCGAAATGGCAAAACCGAGCGGTGACTCAAAAGCGCGATGAAGCTCTGTCTTTTTACGAACTGCACGTTGGTTCTTGGAAGCGTAATGCAGATGGTGATTTCCTAAACTACCGTGAATTAGCCGCAGAGCTTGTGCCATACCTTGTGGATATGGGCTACACCCACGTTGAGCTTATGCCAGTTTCCGAACACCCGTTCTTTGGCTCTTGGGGTTACCAACCGGTAGGCTTATTTGCACCAACGAGTCGTTATGGTTCTCCAGATGATTTCAAATTCTTTGTGGATGCGTGTCACCAAGCTGGCTTGGGTGTGGTACTGGATTGGGTTCCAGCACACTTCCCATCAGACGATCACGGTTTAGCTAACTTTGATGGCACACCACTGTTCCACGATCCCGATCCTCGTCGCGGCTGGCACCAAGACTGGAACTCGTACATCTACGATTTAGGTCGTGAGCATGTGCGTCGCTTTCTAGTTTCCAACGCGCTGTACTGGTTTGAGCAATTCCATATCGATGGTATCCGTGTGGATGCGGTAGCTTCGATGCTTTATCTTGATTATTCACGCAGCCACGATCAGTGGATCCCGAATGTAGACGGTGGTAATGAGAACTACGACGCGATCGCAACGCTGAAATGGATGAACGAAGAAGTGTACAAGCACTTCCCGAATGCGATGACAATTGCTGAAGAATCTACGGCATTCCCTGGCGTGTCAGCACCTACTTTTATGGGCGGTTTGGGCTTTGGCTTTAAGTGGAACATGGGTTGGATGCATGACAGCCTTTCTTACATCAAAAAAGAACCCGTTCACCGCAAATACCACCATAATACCATCACGTTTCCACTTGTTTATGCACATAGTGAGAACTATGTATTGTCGCTGTCACATGATGAAGTGGTGTATGGCAAAGGCTCCATCCATAACAAGATGCCGGGTGATGAGTGGCAGCAAACCGCAAACCTACGCGCTTACTACGGCCACATGTATGGTCAACCGGGTAAAAAACTGAACTTCATGGGCGCAGAGCTTGGCCAAACCGCCGAATGGAACCATGACGATCAGCTGCAATGGTTCTTGTTGGAGTTCGGTCGCCATAAAGGCGTGCAGACATTGATTCGTGACTTGAACCATTTGTACCGCAATGAAGCAGCGATGCATGATCAAGATTGCTCACCTGCCGGTTTTGAATGGCGTTTACAAGATGAAGCGGATGCGAGCATTTTAGCGCATGAGCGTATCAGTCAAGATGGTGAGCGTGTACTGGTGATCAGCAACTTCACGCCAGTGCCACATGAGCGTTTCCGTTTAGGTGTTCCGATGGAAGGTAAGTATGAGCTTTTACTGAACACCGATGATGCAAAATACGACGGAAGTGGTTTTGAAGTACTGACCAATGTAGTAACGGAAGAAGTGGAAAGCGAGTCACTACCTCAATCGATAGCGCTGCGTTTACCGCCATTATCGACGGTGTTCTACAAGTTGGTTAAGTAAACCTCTGTAGCGAAAAACTAAAAACCCAATATCGAGCCCGTTTTACAATGTAAATCGGGCTTTTTTTGACCAGCTGTTAACGGCCAAAGCTTGTCGATATGAGAGATTCAGGCAATCTTCGCTCCCATTTAAATGTATTACTGGCGGGCTTGGTTAAATATGTTAACCCACCATTATGGGGATGGAAGAGCAGTCGTATGATTTTACCACTAGAGGGGTATCCATCAAGCAGTTCACAAGAATGGGAGCCACTTGCACGCATTTCAAAAAATATTCAACTTGCGGTGATGGCGACAGAAGATCAGAAGTTCCCTCATCATCATGGAGTGGATTTGGACTCTTTATTTAAAGTGATCTCGGGAAGCCGGAGAGAGCACTCCTTCACGCGGAGCGAGTACGATCAGCCGACAAACGGCGAAGAACGTGTTTTGGTTTCCTTCTCATTCTTATGTTCGTAAAGCGTATGAGCTTTACTTCTCGTTACTGATGAAGCTTATGTGGAGCAAAGAACGTATTCTAGAGGTGTTGTGGAGTTCGGCCTTGGTATTTACGGTATTGAAGCGGCAGCGGTGTTCATGCCAGCCACTTATCGAAGTGGCAAGCCGCAAGGCTAGCGGTGGTATTGCCGAATCCATATCGAATCAAAGTGTTCCCCCAAAGTGATTACACTCAACATCGCACCAACTAGGCGCTAGCGTGCAGCTTTGTTGACTCGACGCACTCCAAATCACGCTCAAATAGAACTACGCCCCGATAAAAGCAAAATGTGAAGCGTCACAAGCTTTAGGGCGTAGGCATTTAGAATGATGCGATCAAAAATTAGTCCAAGTATCATTTTAGTGAACAAAACTAATAAATTAGCGCCGCAAACATGCGCAATCAATGGACTGAACGATGAAACTGAATCTGATTACGACTGCCTTATTGCTTGCATCGGCAAGTGCCATCGCCGAGCCAAACATCACCATTTCTACCACGACCAACAGCCGTGATTTCCCACTAAACGCGGAGCAGCCTTTAGTTGTGCCATTAACCAAAGATGGCTACACACTAAAAATCACCGGAGTTGATGGTGACTGTGTTGCGCCTGATGGTCAGAAGGTGAAATTCAACAAGCCGACTGCGCTTAACTGTGGTAAACCCACCGAATTACCGCTGAAAATCCGTTTCACGGGCAATTACTCGTTCGCCTTTGATGAAGAAGCAAAAACGCTGCGCTTTAAACGCGAACCTAAGAAAGCCGATAAGACAGAATTCAAACGCCCAATCCCGCAAGTGAAATGTGAAGTGTACCAAGGTGGTGAAGTGACCATTGCATTGGGTGACAGTTTCCCCAACGGCACTAAGTTGCGTGATGCATACTCAGGTCAGATAGTCGAAGTCCATGATCAACAAGTATCACTAACACCAAGCAAAGATTCTGGTGGTTTGGTGTTACTAGAGACGGTGAAGAAAACCAAACAAGCGGTACCGTTCGACTACCGTAATGCCAACATTTACTTCGTGATGGTGGATCGCTTCAACAATGCGGATACCAGTAACGACGGTAGTTACGGACGCAAGAATGACGGTAAAGATGAAGTGGGTACCTTCCACGGTGGAGACCTTAAGGGGATCATCCAAAAGCTGGATTACATTAAGAGCCTAGGCACAGACGCGATTTGGTTATCGCCAATTGTCGAACAGGTACACGGCTTTGTTGGCGGTGGCGACAGTGGTTCGTTTCCTTTCTACGCATACCACGGCTACTGGACACGCGACTTCACCAAGATTGACGAGAACTTCGGTAACGAAGATGATTTAAAAACGTTGGTGGAAGAGGCGCACAAACGTGGTCTTAAAGTCCTGATGGATGCGGTGATCAACCATACCGGTTACTCAACCTTAGCGGATTTACAGTTCGACGGTATTGAGGTACTCAAGCAACATGCTGAATTGCCTAAGAAATGGGCCGATTGGCAACCGAAAGCTGGCGAGAACTGGCACAGTTACCATCAGAACATTGACTACCAGGGCCCGAACTGGGCGAACTGGTGGGGCGGCGATTGGGTAAGAACTGGCTTACCGGGATATCCTGCGCCGGGCAGCAGCGACATCACCATATCATTAGCGGGTTTGCCAGATTTTATTACCGAATCAGACAAAGCGGTGATACCACCACAATGGCTATTGGATAACCCAGGAACTCGTGTCGAAGCGCGTGATAACTACACCGTAGCGGATTACTTGATTGAGTGGCAAACCGATTGGGTTAAGCGCTTCGGTGTTGATGGCTACCGCGTAGATACAGTGAAACACGTCGAAGGTGATGTGTGGAAACGCCTAAAAGAAGAAGCGTCGAGTAGTCTTGAGCAGTGGCGTAAAGAGAACGGTCAATCGGGTCAGCCATTCTGGATGATGGGTGAGGTGTGGGGGCACACCGCGTACCGTAGCCCGTATTTCGACGACGGTTTTGATGCGTTGATTAACTTCGATATGCAGAAGAAGCTAGATAAAGGCGCGGCGTGTTTTAGCCAAATGGCAGACACCTACCAAAGCTACGCGGATACCATTGCCAACGAGAAAGACTTTAACCCAGTGAGCTATATGTCTTCTCATGATACCGAGCTGTTCTTCTCTCGTTTTAAAGACCACGGTATGCAGCGTAACGCAGCGAATGCACTGCTTCTAAGCCCAGGTGCTGTTCAAGTTTACTACGGTGATGAGGTTGGTCGTAACATTGGTCCTTACGCGGATGATTTCCACCAAGGCACACGCTCTGACATGATATGGAAGCTCTCGGATGACAAGAAAGCCTTGCTGAAACACTGGCAGACACTAGGTCAGTTCCGCAAATCTCATCCAGCAATTGGCGCAGGTCAGCATCAAGTGATCGAACAAGAAGGCGCGTATGTGTTCTCTCGTTCGTTGGGGAGTGACAAAGTTGTGGTCGCGTTTGTCGGCCGGGATAAGTAACGTCGCTTAAACGTTCACATTCAGTTTGAAAAGCTAGTTAATGAGCCTTTCTTTGGTATACCAAGGAAAGGCTTTGTTATTTTTAGATTCTTTATTGCTATAAGCTTTAATGGCGATATATTGAACAGCTTTGAGCCGTTTGAGAACGTTATGGTTCAATTAAAAAAGTATTTAAACAATAAGATAGGTGCTTATTTTCCTGTTTTGGCTAAGTGAAAACTACGTGCTTCAGACATATTTTATATACAATTAAGGGTGAAATTTAACGTGTTTCGGTTTTTATCGTTTTTAGATAAATTCTCCTTATTGCCGTAATAAATATTTATTATCTTTTAAGTGTGATTTAAATCATAAAATAAAATTTCATAATTGAGTGGAAGCCCTGTTCGACGCACGGATTGATTTCGATCATCTTTCTAGCACGTACTTCAAGGGATCATCTATGTGTTCTGTTCCACACATATAGGTGAATTTATGACAAACCCTGTTCAAGCCGAACGCAAAGTGACGATCGGGTGCTATATTGCACTTGCGTTTGCTGTTGTGTTCTTCTCTGGTCTGATGCAATCGAGCGAATGGTACGGTGTATTTGACTTTACAACGCTTAATGGTTCTTTTGGTAAAGTTGCGTACGGCGTAACGGAAGGGGCGGATGGCGCGGTTCAAGCGGCGACGACTTCATTCCGCGGTACTGGCGGTAGTGGTGCACGTGACGGTTTCATTTTTGCTCTTACTTTGATCCCAACCGTTATGTTTGCACTAGGTATGATCAACGTTCTTGAGCACTACGGTGCACTTGAAGCGGCTCGTAAGCTTCTTACACCTCTTCTACGACCTCTAGTGGGTATCCCTGGTAACTCTGGTCTGGCTCTGATTGCTTCACTACAAAGTACCGATGCAGGTGCGGCGATGACGCGTCAGCTAAAAGATGAAGGTCACCTAACTAAGCGCGAAACGGACGTATTCACTATGTTCCAATTCACGGCGGGTGCGACCATTGTTAACTTCTTCTCATCAGGTGCGGTGTTGTTCACGCTGACGATGGCAGATGGTTCTTTAGCAGTAACGTCTTCTATCGGTTTGGCGGTTGTGGTGATGTTCGCATTTAAGATCATCGGCGCGAACCTATTCCGTATCTACCTAAACATCACAGAAGGTAACGAAGACAAACAAGAGCAAAACAAATCAGAGAGCCTAAAAGAGGAGACGGCATAATGGGTGACGTTAAAGCGAAAAAACCAATGGTGACGGATATCTTCGTCGAAGGTGCTAAGAAAGGTTGGGTGATTGCAACGACTTCTACCGTGCCAAACGTATTGATGGCATTTGTGATCATCAAAGCGCTGCAAATCACTGGCGCACTGGATCTGATGGGCACGGTTTTCTCTCCCATCATGGCGGTATTTGGTCTTCCGGGCGAAGCGGCAGCGGTATTGATCGGCGCATGGATGTCGATGGGGGGGGCGGTTGGTGTAGTTATCACACTGTTTGACCAAGGCATCCTGAACGGTACGCACATTGCGATTCTCGCTCCTGCAATTTACCTAATGGGTTCTCAAGTTCAGTACATGGGCCGTATCATGGGTCCTATCGGTACGGAAGGCCGTTATATTCCAGTCATGATTGCAATCTCAGTATTGAACGCATTTGGCGCGATGCTGGTGATGAACTTGTTCGTGTAGGAGTGGGGAATGCAATTTTCTCTAAATGAATATCTTGAAGAGTTGCGTCCGCTAATCAATGTGGACTGCGGTACTTACACCACCGATGGTATCGAGTTTATCGCTTCTCAGTTTGAGGAGAAATACCAAGCAATGTCGGGTTGGAGCGTAAAACGCATCGATTGTGGCAAAGCAGGTATTGGTCTAGAAGTACGAAACAAACCAGAAGTAGAACAAATCGACGTAATGCTGATTGGCCATATGGATACGGTCTTCCCTGTGGGTACGGCTGAACTGCGTCCAATGTCTCAAGACGCAGAGAAAGCGTACGGTCCGGGAGTATCGGACATGAAATCTGGTTTGCTGAATATCGTGTACGCGATGCGCAACTTAGACCAAGCGGTGTTGGATAAGCTGTCTATTGCAATCTGCATGAACCCAGATGAAGAGACGGGCTCTCTGGATTCTGTGGATTGGATTCAATCGGTAGCGAAGAATGCGAGGCATGTTCTGGTAGCAGAAGCGGCACGTGCCGACGGTGGTTTAGTAAAAGCTCGTAAGGGCATGGCGTGTTACAAAATCAGCTTTAATGGTGTTGCTGCTCACGCAGGTAACGAGCCAGAGAATGGCCGCAGCGCAATCACAGAGATGGCGAACTGGATTCTGGCGATCAATGCGATGACCAACTACGAATCTGGTACAACACTCAATGTCGGTGTCGTTTCTGGCGGTAATGGAGCAAACATTGTTCCTGAACAAGCGGAAGCGATTGTTGACGTACGCTTCTGGAGTAATGAAGAGTACGATGATGTCGACAGTAAGCTAAATGGTTTGGTTACGACGCCGTTTGTTGATGGTGTCAGCATCAGTCTAACTCGTGAAGCGTATAAGCCATCCATGATACCTAGCCCACAAACAGACGGTTTGATGGCATTGGTAGAAGAAGCGGCTCAAGAGCTTGCGATTGACATCAAATGGCATGAAGTCGGCGGTGGTTCCGATGCAAACAATACGGCGATCCTTGGCATTCCTACCATAGATGGTTTAGGACCAATCGGTGCTGGTTTCCATAGTGACCAAGAGTATTTGTTGCTTGAGTCTATCGAACCTCGTATCAAAATGCTGATGCGTGTCGTAGAGAAGATTGCCCAATAAGGCATTGTGCTTTAAAACTTGGTTCCAATAACACAATCCCCGGACTTCGGTTTGGGGATTTTTTTATGCTTTCAATATTGTTTCTGGTTATTAATCTTACGTTCAGGTTTCTCTCTTTACACTCTGTGTCACAGTCACAAATATTGGAGGCAACGATGACCACAACCATGTCTGTAAAGTCGGCGCCTAATGACGTCGTCGATGAATCGTTAAATGCGCCAGATGAAAAAACGTTTTGGCGTAAAATGAAAAACTCGGTCAAAAAAGCGAGTGAAGAGGTGGCCGTCATGGGCATCAAATCATGGCTTGCAATGACCGACTCTAGTACTGCTGTGCGTCATAAAGCGATATTAGGTGGGGCGCTGGCGTACTTTGTTCTACCCACCGATATGGTGCCAGATGTGCTTGCTGGAGTGGGGTTCACTGACGATATGGCAGCACTCACTCTCGCGGCAAACTCAGTCGGCAGCGCTATTACTGAACAGCATGAAGAGCAAGCAAGAGAAAAGCTAGGCTCGATGATGGACTAGACCCAACCGCGTCGAAAAACAAAAGCCCCGATGTTTCCATCGGGGCTTGTCTTTGACTGGATAATTGTGCTTGCTAGCTTTGTGCTTCGGCACGTTTCCAGTGCACTTCTTCTTCTGCTACGCCAGCGCTTGGATCGTTAAAGCGAGCTTCATCTAATGCACCTTCTGATTTAGCGACAATGATGGTCACAGCGCTATCACCGGTGATATTGACGGCGGTACGAATCATATCTAGCAGACGGTCAACCCCCATGATCAGTGCGATACCTTCAAGTGGCAGACCAACTTGGTTCAATACCATTGCTAGCATCACTAGACCAACGCCAGGGACACCCGCCGTACCGATAGACGCCAATGTTGCCGTCATGATCACCATCAGGTAATCACCCATCGTTAGATCAATATTAAACGCCTGAGCGATGAACGCTGTTGCAACACCTTGCATAATGGCTGTGCCGTCCATGTTCACTGTCGCACCCAGAGGTACGGTGAAAGACGATACGCGGTTATCAACCCCCATGCGGTACTTTGCTGTTTCCATGGTGACAGGAATGGTCGCGTTTGATGATGCAGTAGAGAAGGCGAACATGATCGCGTCTTCCATCTTGCGCAGGAACTTCATCGGGCTAAGTCCTGTGAAACCTTTTAGCATCAAACTGTAAGTTACCAAACCGTGCAGCAGGAGTGTGCCTGCTAGTACGAGGAAGTACTCTGCTAGGTTCAAAATGGCACCCAATCCAAGGCTAGTAAACAGTTTCGCCATTAGGAAGAATACACCGAAAGGTGCAAGGTGCATTAAGATTGCAACCAGCTTCATGATCACATCATTAAGATCAACGAAGAAAGCGGCAATGCGTTCCCCTGGTTTACCAGCAGTACTGATCGCGATACCGAATAGTACTGCGAATACGATAACTTGCAGGGTTTTACCTTCTGCCATTGCACTGATTGGGTTTGTCGGGAACATGTTAATGATCACCTGACCCAGTGATGGCGCTTCTGCTGATTTGAATGACGTTGCAGCGGTTAGATCAGCCCCTGCTCCTGGTTGGAACAAGCTACCCATCGTTAGAGCAAGGGTAATAGCAACCGCGGTGGTTATTATGTAGAACGCAAGGGTTTTACCGCCCATGCGACCCAAGGTAGTGAGGTCTTTGAGAGAGCTAGTACCACAAACCAGTGAAACAAACACGAGCGGTACGACAAGCATTTTCAAACTGGCAACAAAGATTTGACCACCAACTTCAAATAATCCATTAACAATGTATGCGTCGACAAATCCGTTGTCGGCGAAAAGCGTGCGAATTGCAAATCCGGTCAAGATACCCGCTACCATACCCAATATTACGCGGCTAGTAAGCGACATCGGTTTCTTGGTATTCATGAGAACACTCCTTATAGTTATGCACCTTGAGTTCACTTCAAGGCGGCAAGCAGAGTAGCAGGGGAGGATAAAAATACGAAAGAATAATCGTCTGAATGGTTAGTGAATGTGATCTTCATCACTATAAAGTTTGGGTTTTTAACTGGGCATTAACACTTGTTGTGGTTTAAAGTGCTGGTTTTTTACAATTTCATCGAATATGCAACCGTAGGAAATGTTTTATTACATTTGCAGGTGGGGCTGGATTGAAAGCATCAAAGGGTGTTTTCAGCACCTAGTGCATAACTAGGCGCTGATTATTCAGTTTATTTTTTCAGAGGCGGGCGAGTCTGATCATCGACCGATTTCGCAAAGCTGGCTAATGGTTGAAAGTCTCGTGTCGACCAAATCGATTTTGACTTCAGTGCGTTAGGCAGAGTCGAAAATGCGTTTTCTTGGTCGCCCGCAACAAGCTCAATAGTCATCCATTGATCGATGGGTTGCTGGTTGGTAAAGCGATCATTGAGTGAAAGTGAGTGGGTTGAGCCAGAATAGTTTGGGCTTAATGTGAGTGCTAAATGATAGTCACGGAATCGGACTACCCACTTATCTGGTAAACGTCGTGAGCTGTCCCACCAAGTACCATCAAGTTGCTGAATAAGTTCTTTAGTGATTGATTTAGATTGCGCTTGCAAATCAGAGAGTGCTCGCTGTAACGCACTATCCATCGCCTTTGAAAACGCTTGTTGATCAAGTTCTGGGTTGCTCATCAGCACTTGTTTCGCCAATTTCGCGCCTAGCATATTGGAGTAAAGGTCCTCAGAAGAGAATGCCGAAGCCAGCTCCTTAAAGCCACTCACGGATACCATACCAAACCACTGCGCAATCTCATGCCATTGTGCGAGTTGAAATGCGGTTAAGGCGGCTGCCTGAGCGCTGCGCTCGATTTTCTCTTGCTCACTGAATGGGGTGTTCTGTTCAAACCACCGAATACGTCTGATACGTAGTTCAGCAGGTAAATCCAGATACGCGGCGCGTCCTAAATAATAACGGTTTAGCTGGAATAAATAGTAGGTGTAGTCGGCCGTATCACGAACGTGCGCCGTATCAATAAAACCACCGAGTTCGGTAAAGATAATGCCATTGGCTTCTTCGTTTAGTCCAAGTATGCTAGCAGAGACGGATTCGCTACCATCATTGTAGTGATGAGTGCCCACTTCGCTGCTAGATAAAACATTCTCAAGAGAGAAGAAAGGAACGGGCACGCTTCCTAATTGCGCTTTAAGATCGACACCGAACGCACAGCAAGGTCTGACGCCGACTGGCGCTTTGAGTTCTTGTGCTTGGACGAATCCGGTGCAAAGGCTAAATAGTAATAGTGCTGTTTTTTTCAAACCCCCACTCCTAAAATGCTTCATTAATTTGGAAATAGAAACCCGTGCTGTCTTTACCCACGCCTAAATCAATACGCACATTAATACGAGCTTTAAACGCAAATCGGTAACCAACACCTACCGTCGGTAGCCAACGGCTTTCGAATAAGTCGTGATAGGTTGGTGCGATATTGCCGGCACCCACCCAGCCCACCACACCATGACGACCTGCAATGGTATGGCGAATTTCTACTTGTGTAGAAAGCTGATGTTTGTCGCGATATTGCCCTTGGTAATAACTACGCATACGTTGAGCATCACCCAGTTGGGCATAATCGAACCAAGGAGCATCACCGGAAATCGATTGTGAATATACCTCCATTGCGATAATCGTGGTGTCGGTCCATTGTTGGTAAACACGATAGTTCGCCACGAGATTGTCGTAGTCCTCATCACTGCCGAGCGAATCACGGTTCGCAATCCATTCAAGATCGAGAAACTGACCATGCATTGGGTTTGGTTCGAAATCGCGAGTATCGTATTCCATTCCAATCAAGACGCCACTGCTGGTGGCATCGGTGACTTCTGAAGGAAGTATATCGCCATCAACACCGTTTACTTTACTGAATGATTGCCATTGCCAACCGAGCTTGGCGTAGGTATTGGGTGCGATTTCTACCGCGATTTTTGGGTTCAACTGTATACGTTGACCATCATACTGCACTTTATTGTTATCGTTCTCTGCTGCTTGGCTGCCAATACCCCAGTAATAACCGGGTGTATGACTGATCCATGCTTCACCTAAAAGACGAACTTTGTCATCTTTTAAGTAAGTGCGGTTGTTTAACCCCAAGCCGTAAGAACCAGAGGTTGAACCGTAAGACGTTGCCGTGACAGTGGAATAAGGGTCGCCTTTTTGCCAATCGTAAGGGGTGTATAGACCCACCGCGGCAACGCCAATGCCAAAGCCTTGTTCTGGATTCACGAATGGACCGGGCAGCACGCCCCAGTCGATCAGCTTCGACTCGTCTACGGCTTCGCTTGAGCCAAGTTTGGTCAACAACTCATCCATCCAACCGCTATCTTGTTTTTCTGCGAATGTGTGAGGGGGGAAAAACAAGGCAGACAGAGCAATGTATTTTATCGCTTGCATAGTTTTTACACTCTAAAAGCGGCGGTCTAGAGAGAAAAAGATGCTTTGGCGTTCACCAAAACCCGCTTCACCCAAGAGATACCAATCATCATTGATTTGGTATTGCATGCCAGCGATGGTGTTCCATTCAGAAGTCAATTGTTGTTTAACTTCAAAACGACCTGGAAGTCCCTTGATTCCAGCTTGTTTCAGTGTGCCTGATAACTCTTGTTCCACATTTTGGTACATGGCACCGATCCAAAATCGCAAAGGTATGCCATGGTTATTGAAGTCATAACCAATTCGTGGAGACACGACAATAGCGTCAATTGCGCCATCGATGACATTCAAATTGGTTTGGGTATAACTTGCATCAACAAGTGCAAAAAGTTGTTTGTAACCGCCCGCGAGTACGAACCCTCCGCCATAGGTATAGCCATCCAGATCTAAGCGGAAAGGCGTTTCAAATAATGTATGATCAGAAACTTTTAGTTTAACGGTGGTTTCAGAATAACCGTCTAAAGTTCCGACTAGTCCATAAAGGTTTAAAAATGGAAATAGCCAAACGTCCGCACGAAGTGTCATCACATCTGTTGCTTGTTTTCCAACACCAGCTTCTAATGGAAGTTCATCAAGATCAATTGGCCCGAGCTGAACGCCTTTTAAAGCAATAGAGTCGACATTGATGCCTTGCTCCATGCTCATGTAGCTGAGATTTAGACCAAAAGGTTTTGGTAAGTTGTAGCCAAGCTCTTCTGCTTTTTCTTTCCAAATAGGCAGTGAAAAAGAATCAGCATTCGCGATTCCAGAGAGTAAGCAAGAGCAAGCAAAGATCAAAGATCGTAATTTCATAGTTAATTTCATCAAACGTGACGGATAAAAATACGCCGGAGATATTGGAATATCTTCGGTGTTTGCATCACGGAAAAAAAGATTACTTAGTCAGGAAGACAAAGCACCACAGCTTAAGTTAAGCGATTTTAGTTATTGATTGATAGGCTCTTAACATCGACGAGCGCATCTTACTCCTAAAATTGAAAAAGTAAACTTCAAAGTATACTTTTGATTGCTGTGCGCTATACTCTGAACCACTTACATGAGGTTGGTGAATCTAGAACGATGAAACTTTCAGAGAAAAAGCGCTTGGCGCTCATTGAAGCGGCTCAACAAGAATTTATTGAGTATGGCTTTACTTGCGCAAATATGGATAGAGTGTGTGGGCGTGCAGCGACATCAAAACGGACGTTATATCGCCATTTTGAAAGTAAAGATGTGTTATTCATTGAATCCATTCGAGCCGTTTTAGAGACTCAAAGAGCCAAATTACAATTACAGTATTCGCCAACGTTAGAGGTAGAAGCGCAACTCAGAGACTACCTACACGCTAAGCTGGACTCTATGTACGAAGATTTTGGTTTACCCTTGGCCAAAATGGTGATCGGTGAATTTATGCGTACGCCAGAACTGGCAGAAAATTATCTGCACCAACTGCAACGCCAAGACGAGTTGTTGGAGAATTGGTTTTCTGAGGCAATGGCCGATAACAAAGTTAAATCGCTCGATCCTGCGATGATGAGTAACATGTTGATGTGTTTATTAAAGGGCAACTTTCTGTGGCCGCAACTCATCGCAACCCAAGAAGTGCCAAGCATAGAGCAGCGCAAGAAAACCGTTGATGATATTCTTGCCCTGTTTCTCGAAGGATATCGCTGTTAACTTATCTTACGATTATTGGTTTTGAACACCATGGTTGAGCGTGGGCAACTGCTTATGATCCCAAGTCCAACGGTCATGTTCATGGTTGTGAATGCCACCGACCCGATAGAGTATCCGTATCGTTTTGACGAATCGCTTTTAAACGTTTCTTGGCGATAGATTTTTGCTGATTGAGATTAATCGAGAAGCTGTTTTGAGATTGCATTTTTCACCTTTCTTACCTCTTCCACACTCGCCAAATTAGACGTTATAAAAGAAGGTAAAAACAGATTGTTCCTGCTAACGAGGGCGGGGGAGTGTGATTGCCCCGAACCGAGTTCTTTCCGCGAGTGTTGAGTGCTCTGGGCGTGAGCTCCGTCAGAGTAGGTGACGATGATTTATCCTGTAATCCAAAATATGACAGGAGGCGTATAGTTGCATTTTATCTCACATAACTCCCTAGTAATTACAAGGGAGTTATGTGAGATAAAAGAAGGAAAGGTGGCCTAACTTGATTGACGTAGCTCTTGAGACGTTAAATGCGTTCCGACGCACTCTCCAATAAGGTTTGGTGTGGTTAAGCTTAGCGTTTCGCAAGCCCTTTACTGTTTAAATAGGGGAGAATGTGTGGCCGCGATTCTCCAGACAGTTTGGTGGTGACGTCTTGCGACCAAGTGCTTTGTTTTTGATTGGCAGAGCGATTTGCGTAGTATACTTGCATAGTTTGGTCATAATGTTGAATATCATCCATATTAAGTGGTTGATATTGATTTTCATGCATAACAACATGCGCTGGCAAACGTGGCTTAATTTCAGGGCTCTGATCCGGATACCCTAAACACATACCAAATAGCACAGCCGTGCCTTGAGGCAGCTCAAGTAGTTCATCCACTTTTTCGGCGCGATTTCTTAAACCGCCAATGTAGACACCGCCTAATCCCATTGACTCTGCGGCAAGCAAGCAATTTTGCGCCATAATGCCAGAATCGACAGCGCCAATAAGTGTTAATTCAGTATAGTCCGCTTGGACTGCAGGATTGATGCTGATGTGACGCTGATAGTCGATACAAAACACCAAAAACTCAGCCGCATCTTCAACATAGGCTTGATTTCCCGCGTATTGAGCAAGCAATTTACGTTTGGCTTGGTCGGTGACTCGGATGATAGACACGGCTTGTAACAGGCTGGAGGAAGAGGCGGCTAATCCGGCTTGGATAATCGCTTGTAGCTGTTCGTTCTCAACGGGTTGAGGCGTAAATTTTCGAATTGAGCGATGAGCCATAATGGTTCGAATGGTATTGTTCACGAGATAGCTTCCTTGTTTTTGTTATGTATGTTTTGTGTCTGAAGGTACAACATAATCATTTTTATCGTGACGGTAAACAATCAGAATAGTAAAGCGGGAGTAGAGAGCTAGACTTGCGCCTTTTCTTTGAAATGGCGATTCATCATGCGATGTGAATTCTTTGCTCAGCAACGTTGTGCTTCTTGTAAAAACAGCGACATCCCATACTCACTTCAAGTTGAGCAGAAAGACGCTCGGCTGAGGGCGATGTTTGCTCCATTTTCCCCAAAACAATGGTTAACACCCGTACTGAGTCACAAAACGCAGTTTCGCAATAAGGCAAAGATGGTTGCATTGGGGGCCGCGCATCAACCGACGCTAGGCATCGAAAACGTTCAGGATGGTTCGCCATTATCATTAGTGAACTGTCCTCTTTACCCAGATGAGACTCAGCAGCTGTTAAGCTATTTGCAAGACTGGATTCGCGTCGCAGGTATTCCGCCTTACAACAAAGTGAAAAAGAAAGGCGAATTGAAGTTTGTGTTGCTGACACGAGCGCAAAACAGCGGTGAATTTATGCTGCGATTTGTCATGCGCAGCGACACGGCTTTGGAGCGTGTGCGAGCGAATTTACCGCGTTTACAGCAAGCCTTTCCTAGCGTAACGGTTGTGACGGTGAACCTACAGCCGATCCATATGGCACGCCTTGAGGGTGAAGAAGAAATCTTTTTGACCGAGCAACAAAGCTTGCTTGAGCGATTTAATCATGTCCCTTTGGTGATTCGTCCCAAGAGCTTTTTCCAAACCAATCCACAGGTGGCTGAACAACTGTATGCGACAGCACAGCAGTGGGTGGCGGAGATCAAGCCCAAGACAATGTGGGATCTTTTCTGTGGTGTTGGTGGTTTTGGTTTACATTGTGCGTCGAAGCATACTGCGGTAACGGGAATCGAAATCGAATCAGAGGCGATCGCGAGTGCAAAGCGTTCAGCCGCAATGATGGGTATTGATAATCTTGATTTTGCCGCATTGGATTCAAGTCGTTTTTCTCAGTCACAAGATAAAATGCCAGAGTTGATCTTAGTTAATCCCCCTCGTAGAGGTTTAGGTGAGTCACTGGCCACGCAATTAGAGCAATCGGGTCCAAAATACGTGATTTATTCGAGCTGTAATCCAGAAACCATGGCTAAAGATTTATTGGCGATGTCGAGCTATCAGGTACTCCGTTGCCAGTGGTTTGATATGTTTCCCCACACCGATCATACTGAGGCCATGATGCTGTTAGAAAGACGTTAATTAATCACTTTGCGCTTGTGATGTGGGCGCAGGGTTAATAATTAGTCCGTAAGTGATGTAATAACTTGGGTATATACTGAGGGTTAGAATCAATAGCTTACAGAAGTGAATTGCATGAAAGATCTAATCCTGCATACCGTTACGGTGTTTATGGGCTTTTTTGCCATCATGAATCCGCTCGCCAATATTCCGATCTTTTTGAGCCTGACGGCAGATGAGGACAAAGAGACCGTGCATTCGATAGCGTTCCGCTCGGTGTTATTTGCTTTTGTCATCGTCACGGTGTTTGCCGTTGCCGGAAAGCTCATCTTTGACCTGTTTGGCATTACACTGTATGCGCTGCGTATAACAGGGGGAATCTTGGTCTTTGTCATCGGATTCCATATGCTTCAGGGCGATTCGACTCACCAAAAAACCAAAGAGAAGGCGTATTCACCAGCTCAGCAGCAAGCGGCATTGAGTATTGCTGTCTCTCCCCTGGCAATGCCGATATTAGCAGGGCCAGGTACGATTGCTACCGCGATGAACTTTGCGACATCAGGCGGGCTTGATCAAACCATCATAACTATCGTGTCATTCGCCGTGTTATGTGTGATCACCTATGTATTATTTTTATTTGGTGATCGTCTAGTCAAAGCGGTTGGTCCAAGTGCGCTAAATGTTATCACCAAAATGATGGGACTCATCCTTGCCGTGATCGGTACTCAAATGTTCATTGATGGTGCAGCAGAAGCGTATAAAACCGTCTTTTCATAATTCCATCGAGTTTAACCCACATTTGCTTTTGGGCTTGGACTTTGTGAATTTTATGAACCTAAGTTTTCATTTTAAGCGTCAGATAAACATAGACTTCATCTATCTCAATGATAAGAATAACCGATTGTTGCTATAGCACGAATTTCAGTAGTCTTTTAACGTATTTATTGGGGGGGACATATGGCAACAAGAGCAATCGTCGTCGAAGGTGGTGCAATGCGTGGCGTTTTTGCCAGCGGCGTGTTAGATGCATTTTTAGAACAGGACTACAAGCCATTTGATTTTGCGATTGGTGTGTCGGCTGGGGCATCAAACTTAATTGGTTATTTGACCGATTACCCGCACCGCAGCATTAATGTGATCACCAAACTTGCAACCAGCAAGCGCTTCTTCGATCCCACGCGCTTTCTAAAAGGTGGTGATCTAATCGATGTTAAATGGTTGTTTGAAGAATCCAATCGTTTGTACCCGGTCGATGAAGCAAAACTCTTTGATGGTATCCCTTTCTTAGCGGCGACTACTAACGTGGATACAGGCAAAGCAGATTACTACCGAGTGAATCGAGATAATTTTAATCACGCAATTGAGGCAACCACTGCGCTGCCGATTGCTTATAAACATACCCCATGTTTCTCTGGTGGTTGTTATACCGATGGCGGCGTCGCAGACTCTATTCCGGTGCGTGAAGCCCATCGCCGTGGCGCGCGAGACATCACGGTATTGCTTTCACACCCTTTAAATTATGAGAAGAAGCCAGTCAAAACCCCTTGGTTAATGAAAAAACTGTTCGCAGAACACCCAAAAATGGCAGAGGCCATGTTGAATCGCTCAGAGAATTACAATGAGTCACTAGCGTTCATTCGTAATCCGCCTGAAGGGACTCGAGTGCGTGTTATTGCTCCACCTGATGAGTTTCATGTTCAGCGCCTTTCTATGCGCCAGTCGGTATTATTAGAGGGTTATGAAATGGGGTTATTGGCAGGCCGTGAACATTTAATGCAACGCTCTTTTACGGGGCTTAGGTAGAGCAAACGGTCACATTGATATTATCGCAACACTTCATTCATGATTGCTTAATAGCCTCCCCGCATCATGCGGGAGGCTATTAATAAAGCTGAGGTATTGGTCTGTCATTGATGGATAAAATCGAGAGTGATTTGTGTAGTCAAGATATTGAAGAAATTCGATTGACCGTCGCGTCATTTAATCATGAAGGTGAAGATTTCTACCATAAAATGGGCTATAGAGTGGTCACCAAAGCCATGAGAAAACGAGTGAAAGATTAAGTTAATCTGAACTTAGAATGAGTGAGAGTTCGTATACAGAAGCGCCTCTTCATCATGAGTGAAGAGGCGTTTTTTACCCCTTATATCAGAGTCGCAGCGGTTTGTTTACCCATGGCGATTAGCTTATCCAGAATGCGTTCGCCGTCTGCTCGCAGTCCGTTATGTTCATATTCGTTAGTGATCCATGCTTTCGCATTTGGCATGATAGCCAGTGTTTCACGGCTGATGTCCATTTCTACAAACATATCGTCAGCGTAGACCGCACAGCTAACTGGCACTTTGTTTTGCGCCAGTTGCTCTGCATTGTAAAGTGGCGTCCAATCTTTTTTCGTTGCTAATAACTCTGCCGCGGCTTTAAGTGGTTTTAGGTTCGCGTATTGGTCGAACATCCATGGAAAAACCATTTCTCCGGTGAAGTAGAACGGTTTACCTGGCTCATAGTTGAACGCATCGTACGATTGGCGAACTCGATGGGCACTCCAGTTGGAAGCGAAATCCTGGCAGTAGATTGATTCATGTAAAATGGCATAAATTGGGTTGGTCTGGAAATTCTGTTGCGCCAACATGTCATTTAAGAACTCGTAGCGTAGCTGAGGCTTGCCATTGACTTCTATGAAGGCACTTTCCAACCAATAGTAGGTTGGTAGAAAGGTATCGCTAACACCAAAGTTAATGCCGATTTGTTGGAATTGCTCAACGGTAAAACGTTGGCCGTTCGGCAAAAACGCTTCGTTTTCTAGCAGATGATTGGCGATATTTTGGCAAAGTGCTTGTGCCTGTGGAAATTGCTGGAAGAAGGCTCGGTTTTTCTCCATTGTACGCTTAAATGTTGCTTGATAAACATCATCAGCATGACGAGAAACGGAAGGTACGCCTCCTGTAATGTAGCTTTGTAGCAAGCTATCTGGGAACATTGATAGGTACGTCAGAGTGCAGAAGCCACCAAAACTTTGTCCTAAAGTGGCCCACTTTTCGATGCCAAATTGGCGACGAACAAATTCAGCGTCTCTAATGATGTTATCTGCACGGAAGTGGCTTAGATACTCAGCTTGCTGCTCTGGATCTAAATGCGCCAAGGTTTGGTGGTTGATTACGCTGCTGTTACCTGTACCGCGTTGGTCTAAAAGCAGAACGCGATACTCTTGCAGTGCACGCTTGATCCAACCGCTGTTGCCATTTTGACGCGGAGAAGGAAAGCCAGGGCCGCCTTGTAAATACACTAACCATGGCTTGTCTGACTCTTCATCACCGACCAAAGATACGCTGCGTGCGAAGACGTTAAGCGTCCCTTTGCTAGCGTCTTGATAGTTGAGTGGAACGGTGAAGGTATGGGGAATGTAATGCAATCCTGCGTCGATAAATGCTTGAGCGTTCATTGTTATTGGTATTTCCTTATTGAGAACGGTTTGTGCGACTCGCTTTAGTATCATCACTTTACTTCGGTTTAGCGCTTTAACCAATGGCGACAGACTAATAATTCGATAGCCGTAGTGCAGTAGTGCGCGTCTCTCGCGACAGAAAGTGTTCCTTTGAAGTGGTGCTATGTGTGTAGTGGACTATGATCACATTACAGCTTATTGCTTTAGCAATGAAATCACACGCTTAAATGCATGGGCTGTGACAGAAACCCACAATATGTTCGGCAATAGAGGTGTGCGTTGCCGTTAGCTGTATCGCTGTGCTGATCATGGAGGAAGCCAGATGAAACGTTCTTTACCCCGATGGATATTAGTCGTCTACTTAATTAGCGCGCCAGTGTTGGCGGTGATCACGCCAGAGCCCCCGGAACTGCAAGCAAAAGGCTATGTATTAATGGATTATCAATCTGGCGCCATTATTGCCGAGCAAAATGCAAGAGCAGGATTAGCGCCTGCCAGTTTAACCAAATTGATGACGGCATATGTGATAGGGCAGGAGATCAAAGCTGGCCGTTTGAGTTGGGAAGATAAGGTGACAGTGAGTGAAAATGCATGGTCAGCAAAATTTCCTGACTCTTCCAAAATGTTTATTAAGCCCAAAGACGAAATCAGCGTCGGGAACTTGATGCGCGGTGTGATCATTCAGTCCGGAAATGATGCATGTGTGGCGCTCGCAGAACATGTCGCGGGCAGTGAGAGTGCATTTGTGTCTTTGATGAACGGTTGGGCTGAGAAGTTGGGTTTACAAGATACCTATTTTGTTAACTCTCATGGTTTAGATAGTGAGGGCATTCAAACTTCTCCAGCAGATATGGCAAGGCTAATGCAGTCAATTATCAAAGATGTACCAGACGTTTATGCTCTTTATAGTGAAAAAGTGTTTAAGTGGAATGACATCACTCAGTACAACCGCAATAAGTTGCTGTGGGATAACTCGATTGATGTAGATGGTGGGAAAACTGGTTACACCAGTAACGCCGGGTACAGTTTGGTCAGCTCGGCAAAAGAGGGGAAGATGCGATTGATATCTGTGGTGATGGGAACGCCAAGCAAGCGCTCGAGAATAAGCCAATCTAAGAATTTGTTGAGTTATGGTTTCCGTTTTTATGATACCAAGCAAATTGCGAAACAGGGCGAAGTTGAATCTAAAGTGAGGATTTGGAAAGGTGATGTCAGCGAAATCGACTTAAGTTTTGCTCAAGATGTATTCCTTACTCTTCCACGTACCATGCGAGCGAAGTTAGACAAAGTGGTCATTGTGAATGAGCCTTTGATTGCTCCAATCAAGAAGGGGGACGTCGTTGGTAAAGTGATATGGAAAAATGACGACGAAACGGTCGCAAGCTATCCGCTTGTCAGCAACCAAACTGTAGATGAGGGATCATGGATTGGTCAGCTTTGGGACAGCTTCATGCTTTGGGTTAAATCATTATTTAATTAAACAAAAATCCCATATACCCAATACCATCAAGGTGCGTGGGTATATGGAGTCGTCATACTAATTACTCAAAATGTTGCCAGTACTTTCGCCCGTTTCTGACGGCATTTTTCTTGTATGAAATTGCGGAACGAGCGAATGGTTGGCGTCAGCAAATGACGGTCAGCACACATCATGTAGAGTGGCACTGGACCGCAATCCCAGCCTAGTCATACGCGCACAAGTCTACCCTCAATTAAATCTTGGCTAATGTCCATTAATGATTTGTTGGTAATGCCCTTCCCCTTAATCGCTAAGCGATGTGATAAATCGCTGTTGTTGCTCAGTAGATTTCCTCTTACAACGACTTGTTCGGTTTCGCCATTTCGAGTTAGCGTCCATTTGTTGTAAGCCGAATCAGTGACTATGTAACACAGGCAGTTATGCTGATTGAGATCTTCTGGTTTTGTTAACAATGGATGGCGAGATACGTACTCAGGTGAGGCACATAAGGTTTGTTCGTTTGCACCACACCAAGCAAAATCACAAGGTTCACCATAACGAATCGCGATGTCTACCGGCTAGGTGTACATGTCGGTGAGGCTATCAGCAAGGTCAAGCTTAATAGAAACATTGGGGTAAACATTGATGAATTCATCTACCCAGCCGAGGAGCATATTTCGACCCAGTTCCGAGGGAGCGGTGATGTGCAGTTGGCCCGATAGCTCACCACGCGCACTGGCGATTTTATCTAGGCTCTCTTGCCGTGTAGCTAAGGCCTGCGTAGTTTTGTCGAGAAATAACTCACCTTCAGAGGTTAAACGCAGACTTCGTGTTGAGCGTACAAACAGTGGAACCCCAATCTGTCCTTCAAGGCGTTTAATTGAGGCGGAGATTGCCGCAGACGTCATATCTATGCTGTTAGCGGCTTTGGAAAAACTCCCTTGCCGGGCCGTTGCGACAAAAATATTTAGGTCATTGAGGGCTTTCGTAGCGGAGGGCCATTAAACTATTTGAGCGACTATAGGGGGGGGGATGAGTAGGCTAATACAAGCTTAAAATATTAGGTGGCAGGTAAACTTTGGGTTAGATTAGGCGATAATGCATAAGCGAAACTATTATCGGATCAACATTATGAGCCACCAACAGCCGAATAACCCTCTGCATGGGTTGAGTTTAGAAAAAATCCTTACCCGTTTAGTGGAGCACTTTGGGTGGAACGGAATGCATGAGCGCGTAAGTGTGAACTGTTTTAAGAAAGATCCGTCGATCAAATCATCTCTGAAATTTTTGCGTAAGACTCAGTGGGCGAGAGACAAAATCGAATCTTTGTATATTGAGACGTTTTGCTAAGCTCAACAACCATGAGAAGGTGGCAATAGGCCACCTTTTTTATTGGTTCGATTATTTTAAATGGTGCGTGCCGCCACTGCTTTCTAATTCAAGAATGGAGTCACGCACGTGTTTTGGTATCGCTGTTTTCACGTTGTTTTTGAAGTCAAACATCACACCAGTTGCGGTCGCGATCGTCGCAATTTTGCCCCACTTCTTGCTAAACACTTGGTATTCCATCGTGAGTCGGTCTTCTTGTATGTCAACGACACGAGAGCCAATAAGAAGCGTATCAGGGAAAGTCACAGGAAGTTTGTAGCGGCATTGTGTTTCACTCAGTACTGGGCCGACCTGTGTTGTTTTTAGATCAACCAATATATTGATTTTATTAAAGTAATCCAATCTTGCCGTTTCAAAGTAGCGGAAATAAACGGCATTGTTGACGTGTTGTAGGGCATCCATCTCGCCCCAAGCGACTTTTATCTCCGTAATGACTGGAAAGTCATTCAATAGCGTATCCATCTTTGTGTTCCCTTATCTCTACATGACTGCATTTTGCGAAGCGGCTTACTAATTTGAGTAAACATTCTAGATGGGGCTGTCTAGAATGTAATAAGTTTGTGCTAAAAGTGTGAAATTTAATGGTAAATCACATCGTGTAACCATATAACGTTTTATACAGCACTGCTTTAAATATGAACCACCAGAGGAGATGAGCAATGACAGAACTGAAAGGTTTTAACCTAGGCAAGGTAGAGAAGCGAGTCGATTGGACTGATGAACTGTTTAGCTTGCGGGTTTCTGGCGCCCCTTTGGTTTTTAAAGCAGGGCAATTTACTAAGCTCGCTTTACTCGATGAACGAGGAGAACCGATCAGCCGCGCGTATTCGGTAGTGAATGCACCCAGTGAGCAATTCGACTGGTTAGAGTTTCTTATCGTAGCTAATCCACAAGGGCGGTTAACCCCTAAGCTTCAGAAGCTCAAACCCGGTGACCGCATTTTCGTTGGTGAAGTGGCACATGGTGACTTGGTACACGATACGATTCCAAAGCACGCCAATGACTTATGGTTACTCTCTACAGGCACCGGCATTGGTCCTTTTCTTTCCCTCTTAGATGACATCAATTTGCTACCTCACAGTGATAATATCGTGTTGGTGCATGGGGTGAGATATGGAAAAGACCGGGTATATCAGTATTTAATTGAGCAACTTCAACAGCGTTATGAAGGACGTTTGAAATACGTTCCAATTGTCAGTCGAGAAAGTATTGAAGGAAAATTACAGGGGCGAATGCCGGAGCTTATTGCCTCTGGCGAGCTTTCGAATATGGCAGATGTCTCTTTCTCTCAGCAGAGCAGTTTTGTGATGATGTGTGGCAACCCAGAGATGATCAAAGATACCTCTCAGGTCTTGCAAACGCTAGGCTTAGATAAATATCGAACTCGTACCGGAGGAAATATCATTTATGAAAGATATTGGTGATCCTGTGTTATCTGCCACGCTAAGTTTAATGCTGATCGCATTTATGTGATTCAATCTTTCTCTTGCATCGTTACTACCCATTTGACGGTCGCAATTTATCAACGGCCAGTTACAATTTTCGTAACGAACCCATCATTAACTTACATTGCATTGAGGATCAAGGATGACCAAGAGCGCATTGTGGTCAGTTTACCTTGCTACATTAATGCCTTTCTCTGCGCAAGCCGCGGAGTGGGAGATAGAAGTAGGCGGATTTTTCTCGCGAACTGACACGAAACTTAACGCGTACGATCCCTATTTAGATAAGATTCGCTCGATTGACTTTGAATCGGATCTCGATCTAAAAGAAGTGGCGTTACTGCCCTATCTAGATCTCGAGTATTACTTTAACGACAAGCATAGTGTCTATTTTGATTGGCGTAGTTTACATAGGGAAGCAACCAGAACGGCGGTGACTAAGCCGTTCGAGTTCACCTCTGGCGGTGTAGCCTACGTCGTACAAGCGGGATCAAAACTAATCACAGAGTTAGATATCGATATCGCACGGATTGGCTATGGCTACCAGTTTTACACCAATGAGAAGTGGTCTTTAGATGTTTTAGCTGGCTTGCACGTGATGTGGCTGTCGCTAGGCTTTGATGGCAAGTTTGGTGTTAAAGTCGGTGATGAAGTTAAAATCCCGACGTTGCTCATTGATGAAAAGGTGATTAATGAAGTGACAGCGCCTTTACCTGATCTCGGGATTCGAGTTGAATATGCTTTGAGTGAAGAGTGGCTCTTGAGAAGTCATGCGCAGCTGTTTTATTTATCAATAGAGGATATTGAAGGTTACCTTGCTGAGGTCGATATTGGTGCAAAGTACTTTATCACTGATCAGTTTAGTGCCACGGGATCGTTTAATTATTATGAAGTTGGCGTGGATTACGACAGTAGCCGCTCTGATATTGACGTTACATTCCGCTTTTATGGGCCGATGTTGACTCTAGCGTACAAGTTCTGATCAACAAAGCCACACACATGCGTGGCTTCGATTTTCCTAAGAAAGGAATGAGTAAACACAGGATTATTGCTTGTTTACGTATTCTTTAAAACGCGCTTTGGTCTCGGCGTCCGCTTTTTGGTACCAAAAGTGAAGCATCTCTTCTGCGGTTGAGTCCGCTTTTACTGCTACAGCGGCTTGGTTCGCTTGTGTCGGAATCTTTGCCGGCTGAACCGCGCCTGCAACGGCGATTGCCGCTACGCCACCCGTACGATTGTAGTCTTCTACTTCACGAACGTAGTCACGGCCGATTTGCATGCCAGGTTTGATGAGTTTGTCTTGCTCAACAGCAATCGCGTTACCAGATGCATCAATCAGTTTCCAATCTAGGTCTTTGATTTTGCTTTCTGCTTCACGAAGGTCACGGTACTTAGGAAGTTGGAACGTAAGCGTTGCGTCAGTTGCGTTGAATCGAGTGATGATTGCGTCACTTTCAACGCTAACACGGTCATTACCTTGACTAAAGAATGGAGAGTAGCGGAAGACCACTTGATTTATGCCATCTGGTAAAGTGACCGTTTTTTCAGACGCAAAGAAGCCACCTGATACTTTTACTTTCTCTCCATTTGCCGCCAAAATTGAAACGTTATCAGGAACATTTATCGTCACGTCCGCAAAGGCCATACTACTCATTGCAAGAGCAAGCGCACAAGTTAAAGGCTTGATCAATTTCATTGTTTTTATCCTAAGCACAGTCATTAGTATTAGTGGCCATTGAGGTTGCATCGATAAGTGACTGATTGCAACTCTTGAATGTAAGAAGAATGAAAATTTAACAAGAATGTCATTTTAATCTTATTTGACCAGGCAAAACGGTAAACTAAATAGCGCAAACCGCTGGTTCACAGCGGTTTGTTGCAAGTTGCTTAACGATTAAATACCGGCACCGTGACCAGAATCAGCTTCTTCTGATGGTTTTTCTTTGGGTTTGCTCTGACCCTCTTGCTGTTGTGCTTTTTCAATGTCTAGCCACCAGACAAATAGTTCATACCAGATCGCGAGAATAACAGCGCCTAAGAACAATCCGACAATACCATAGATCAACATACCACCGATTGCACCGAGCAAAATCACGGGCATTGGCACGTCGACGCCACGTCCCATCAGCATAGGTTTGAACAGATTTTCGGACAGTGCCGCCACTACAACCCATACGGTGAACAGCGTTGCTGTGGTCGTGTCGTTGGTCATGTACATATAGCCAATGACAGGAAGGAGTGGCAGTAGTGCTGGGATCTGAGCAATACAAAGAATCATCAAGATCAACGTGAGTAGGCCAGCTGCTGGTACGTCGAAGAAGAAAAAACCTGCACCAATTAACAGTGCTTGAATTGCTGCCACTCCGACAACGCCGAGTAATACGCTTTTTA
The DNA here is from genome assembly GCF_052877535.1 of Vibrio sp. PNB23_22_6. Classification (NCBI taxonomy): domain Bacteria; kingdom Pseudomonadati; phylum Pseudomonadota; class Gammaproteobacteria; order Vibrionales; family Vibrionaceae; genus Vibrio; species Vibrio sp. PNB23_22_6. The sequence continues at coordinate 240,759 of NZ_JBNFXP010000002.1, forward strand.
TGGTGGCAGCGATAAGCGTGGTCCAACTTTTGGCATTCTCACCAGCGGTACGCACTGCGATGGTTTTTAGCCCAGAAGCAAGAGGCTCAGAATACGCCATAAAACCGGCAGCAATCGCAAGGGACAAAATAGAAAGTAACAAACTGCCCAGAGCGCTCCCTACCATGCCCAGAAGTGACGTTAAACCTGATTTGATCTGCGGCATAAACGTTTGGATGGCTTTTTCTAGGTTGGTGGCGAACAAGCTCCATACGTCATAAAGCTTGTCACCGATTAGCGGCCATTCCGCCACGGAAGGTTTCGGTCCCGGAATGTTAATTTCGCCATTTTGCAGCACGTCGAGTGTGTGAGTGGCGCCATCGACAATAGAACCCGACACCATCACCAAAGGAGTAACTAAAAGGGCGATACCGAGCAGCGCAATCGTGGTGGCAGCCAGTCCTCGCTTTCCGCCGTAGACACGTTCAAGTTTTTGGGTAATGGGCATCAATGCGACTGCGATGATAGCCCCCCAAATGACGGGTAAGATGAAGGGTTTAATAATGTCATAGGTAAACATCAGTAAGATCAATATCAAACCAATGCGTATTGCGGATTCCACCATGTTGCTGATGAAAACCTTACTTTCATTTTTTTCCGATTGTTTATCCATTTTTGCTTACCTGCTGTTCGATGTTGGAACTGACGAGACTTGAAACAACAATCGCCATATAAAATACGCCTACAATCGCCTCTAGATAGACGATGACTTGCGCTAGAGGTGTAGTAGGACTGATATCGCCATAACCAAGCGTGGTTAGAGTGACGAAACTAAAATATGCTGCGTTGGAGAAGTTCTGCCCCCAGGAGATGGCTTCCATTCCTGTAAAAGAGTTAGGGGAGAACTCAAGTAAAATGAGGTAGGCAATTGCCCACATCAAGCCAAGAAGCAAAAATAGAGCAACAGAACCAATCACTTTGTTGGTGTTGATGTGTCCTGTGAAGAGAATCTGCCTTGCGATGGATTTGAATGTGCCAAAGAAGAACGCAAAGGTGAGAGCGAGCATTATTACATCCATCTCTTTGATGCCTAAAAGCGCTTGTATGATGATGACAACTACCCAAGTGCCGAGCAAACTATAAAGAAAACGCGACCAGTTCTTATCGAAGCGCAAACTGGCCATACAGACAATGAAGGTTAAAATGGTAAATCCTTGAAGTAGATATTCCATCGTTCCTTCGCCGACAACTTGGACAAATGCACCGCCAATTAACAGCGCTATGAGCGCTAAGGTCAGGTAGAAGAAGTTGTTTTCTTCGTTGATATTTTTGAGTTTTTTGCCAATAGCCATGGTTATTCCTGTTCAATCCTTATTCTTGCTCTTGTGATGACTCTTTCATCACCATGATGGACGCAGAAAGCCCGAATCGAAGATCAATGTCTTCAGGAAGTTCTCGAAGTGAAATTCGCACGGGAATACGTTGTGCCAAACGAATCCATTGGAATACCGGGTTCACGTTTGGCAAAAGGTTGTATCCGACGGTGCCATCTTTGGGGGCGATCCCCCACCCAATAGACTCCACCGTGGCATCAATCGGGGTATCTGGATGTGACATTAGAGTGACGCGCGCGTCGTTACCAGGCTGAATTTGAGCGAGTTGATTCTCGCGAAAGAAACCAAATACCCAGAAGCTATTTTTATCTACAAGGGCGACGAGCGGTTGGTTTGCGACCGCTTGAGTGCCGTCACGAATGTCGAGATTGGAAATGAAACCATCTACGGATGCGTAGACCTTGGTGTAGTTTAGATTGAGACGCGCAGCCTTCAGTTTCTCCTTGGCCAATTCAATTTGTAATAACGATTCTTGATAAGCAATTTCACGGCGAATCAGATCTTTATGAGAAACCGCACCATGATCTTTGGCTCGAATGTCCTTCAAACGGTCGTACTCAATCTTTTTCCCGCGAGAGCTAACAATCGATTTTTCTAACGACACATTGGCTTGGGATAGGGCGACTTCATAGGTCGTTGGATCGATTTCGAACAGCAAATCCCCCTTTTGTACAGATTGGTTATCTTGTACCGCAACCTGAACGATAGGGCCAGAGACACGTGGCGCGACCTTGATGACATTAGCGCGCACTTGTCCATCTCGCGTCCACGGGTTATTAAAATACTCTTCGAATTTTTGATAGCCCAGCCATGCCGCGCCACCAAGAATGACCAAATTGAGTGCAATAACGAGTAGTTTTTTCATCTTGCTGGGCACCTAAAACTGTATATATAAATGGTCGATGGCCACCACGTACAACACCATGATGGCAATAAATGTCAGGGACGGAAACGCAATGAAGCGAGACAGACGTGTTTTGTTTAAAATGATCACCGTTATCCATGTTGCCGTGACCGCTAAAAATAGGGCCAATAACAAAGGAGAGAAATACACGTCACCCCAAGAGAGTTCATGTGGCATTATGGCTCCTCCCTATGTTGTTGGGCGCTATCCGTTTTCGCTTTGTCTGATGGTGTATTGAGAAGAAGCGGCGGAAGGAGGCGTTCTTCTTCGTCTAGCAAATCATCCCAATCGCTGCGGTCTTGCATTTGTTTCGCGATGGTTTCTGATAAGAAAGGTTTGCCAGTTTCTGTTTCCCAGCCACCACCTAGCGCTTTGTAAAGCGCGATCACTTGGTTAGCCACATTACCTTTGATGGTTGCGTAACTGTCTTCTGCTCGCGTCATGCTTTCTAAGGACTTAAGTAAGCGCTCAAAGGAGATTTGGCCGTTTTCATACAGCATCATGGAGATATTAAATGCGCGAATTGAGGCGTTTACCGATTGCAGGCGCAATGATTTTTGCTCGAGATACAAATCGTATGCTTCTAGCGCATTAGTCACTTCATTAACGGCTTGTAGGACTTTCTTGTTGTAGTTGGTGAGGGTTTCTTGAAAGCGTGCATCTTCAAAACGAATGTTATTTTTCACCCGGCCATATTGGAATATATTCCAACTGAAACTTGGGCCAACCACCATAGTCAGTGAGTCACTGAAGCTAAAGCTGTTTCCATCAGGGACCGTACTATCAATTCCAATGGACCCAAATAGCGAAAAGCTGGGATATAGTGCTGATTCAGCAACGCCAATTTTCGCACTTTGAGCGCGAGCTTGCATTTCAGATACTTGTAGATCTGGGCGGCGCATAACCAAATTGGCATTAACTTTGTTATCTAAATACGGCGGGCGAGGTACAATAGAGTAGGCATCATTATCGTATTGCGCAGGCTTTCTTCCTGATGATTTAAATTGTTTTTCGTATTCCGCCATGCGTTGGTTAAAATTATCCGACGTCAGTAACGCCTCGACCTCTTCTGGCAATACACCGAGTAATAATGCTAATGCGGTACGGGCTTGCTTCATGGCGATTTCCAAAGCCGGTTGTGCCGCCTTGGTGTTGTACAGCTGGTTTTTTGCTTGTTGAACGTCAAGTTCGGTGACGTTGCCGGAATCAAACTGTATTTGAGTAATACGGGTTACCCGCTCTTGAATCTCAATGTTGCGGCGAGAAAGTAGAATACGCTCTTGGTACGTACGATAGTTGATGTAATTTCTCGCCACTTCAGCCGTGATGGTTATCATGATGTCTTGGTAGGAAGCGATAGATGCATAGTAGCCTGCTTCAGCGGATTCAATCCCACGTGCATACTTTCCCCAAACGTCTATTTCCCACCCAGCATCGAACGAAAAAGCGGCATTGTTTACCCCTTGGTCGTTGATGTATGCCCGAGCTAAGTTGCCGGAAATTGTCTGCACCTGTGGGTATTGCAATCCGGTTGAAATGCCTAAAAGCGAACGAGCTTGTACGATACGTAGCCCGGCAGCTTCTAGGTCGAGGTTTTGTTGATTCGCTATCTCTACTAACTGATTGAGTGTCGGATCATTAAACTGTTGCCACCATTGTTGTAGCTCTCGCTCTGACGGTTGAGTGCTTTGAATGGAGGTTTCTAGTGACCAATTATTAGGCAGAGTGGGTTGTTTGGGGGGGACGTAATCCGGCCCCACCGTGGTACATGCACTGAGCCCAAGTAAAGTGAGTATCGCGAGGGTTGGTTTAGTTATTTCTGGCATCAAATCCTCACTGTTAGAACCGTTTTTGACGTAAGTTCACCCAATCAATGCCCTCATAGGTTTGTTTGCACTGTGTCATTGCTTCGAATACGTTCCGTTTTAGATTCAGTAAGATATAAAAACCGGCTATCTCTGAATAAGCGTAGTCAGATAAATCCAACTCACTAAAGAAATCTTCCAGTTTATTTTCAAAGGATTGGTAAGCTTCACTGTATTGTTCAAACACAGAATCGAGTTCAGTGGTTGTCTTGGGGCTCGCAAGCGCGTTTGCCATCAAAGGTAATATGGTATCTCGGTGTTGATTACGTAATTGTTTGATGAGTCGGTTACTTGTTAGCTTCTGTTCTGCCGCAACCAGAATGTTGATGTGGTTGCTCAATGCATCACACGATTTACTGAAAGCACCAATCGCTTCTGGTGGTGTTTTATTGAATAACTTGTGGTTTATTTTAGATCCCCACGCTTTGAGCTTTTTTGAAGACACATTGAGCGTTATCAGATGCAGTGCTCGTTTGCTTTCTTTATAGGTCGATTCAGATTGCTCGTGATAACAGATAAACAACTCCCTCACGTGCCGGAAATAGCGTTCCTTTAAGGTTAAGAATAGATGCTCTGGACGAGAGTTAAACGGGAAGTAGTGAGCGAAAATGATCATGAACACCACCATATAGAACAAGGTCATAATCGTCATTAAAATACCGAAGTGATAGGTCATGTTGTTATCGAGTCCGAGTACAAACAGACCAATCATATAGAAGATGGTGACGGGACCTTTAAATAGGTAGAAGCCGACAAAGGTGTAGAGGAAGATGAACACCCCTAATTCTGCTCCCAGCTCTAATCCCGGTAAAATGAAGACATACGAAGGCACCGCAAATAGGAAGCCAAACGTAAATAATATCAATAGCACCACTGGGTGAACGGGTACGAATGACAGCAGCGACATAAAAATGGTGGAGAAGGTGACAAATGAGTAGCCACCGGGAGGATTGAAATAGATCCAAATGAGACCGGCAATCCAATAGGTGGTCAATGTTTTGACCGCGGTTTTAAAGTTTTCCGCATCCCACCAAAGAAATTTGCTTTTTTGTATTGGTAGCGTTTGTTGGAACGAGATGTTGTTGGTGACAGAATCAATACAACTGATGCTTTCCGCTAATCGTGACAAGCTTTGGTGCATCAGCTTAATTAAATGGCCAAGTGTTAGGGCTGACCCTTTTTCTAGGTGCGACGCTCTTGCTAGTGCTTCTTCGTTGTAGTCGACGTTAAAGGCTTGTGTGCGATAAGCCGGTCCATCGTTGTCCCACATTTCTTGGCATCGTTTAAACAGAGCTTGAATTTCTTCGATGCCGTCATCGAAGTTATTGATAAAATGTCGATCTTGTTGATGGCTGAAATGGCGGTGTGCGGCAACGCTTAGTTCTTGAGTGATTTGTTTATTGAAATGAACGGCGAGTTGCCACTCTTTAATATAAGCCGAGACATCACTGCATTCAGCACTGACGGTTGCAAACCGCAATTCCAGTGCATTTTGTGCAGTGAACACTTGGTCTAGAAGCGCTTCGATGGTGGGCTTGGGTTCTTGATCTTTTTCGTTTTGATTCGGTTCTGAAGAGGCTGATTCTTTATCTCCGTCAACACTGTGCAGAATCGCTGAAAATAGGGCATGTTGAGCGTGGTTGAGTTGCTCCATCATCTGGCGTAGATTCTGTTCAGTCTTTGTTGGCCATAAGAAGGTTCCGACTAAGGTGTACATCACAACGCCAAATATCGTCATGTAGGCACGATCAACCCCGTAAAGGAACGCGCCTTCAGCGTCCCCGCCATTAGACATCATTAGTGTCATCACACCGGTCAGCATGAGCAACGTAGGGTCTTTCTGGTACGCATTGCGGAAATAGAAAATAAAGGAGACCACGACAGAAACGCTGAGCATGTACATCAGGCGCTCTTGGGCAAACATGCCTACTAACAGCAAACCGATGACAGCGCCGACTAAAGTCCCGATCACACGCAGTGTCCCTTTTGCCAGAGATTCTCTGCGACTGCCGGTACAAGCTATCAGCATCACGGTGGTGGCGGCAGTAGAGGCTTGCGGCCAACCCAGAGCAAACGGGATCAAATAAGCCAGAGTCAGGCTAAGCGCTACTTTTGTGGCGAATTTGCTTTTATCGTTCATCGTGTCAAAGTTAGCTCTGGGGTATGGTTGTAGTAGATGAATGTAAACAATCAATAATCAGGATTTCGTTCTGAAAAAATCATTGAGGCGGATATTGCGATTGAAAAGAGTTGGCTTGTAAGTCCTTTGCCCAAACCAAATCGAGTAAATGCGCCCAATTATTCACTCTATCCTCGTTACTTATGGCGTGGGGGATAAATGACAAAAACGCTAAACTAGAAAACCTCGTTACGGATTCAGTTTTACAGAAATTACCAATCTAAATTTCTCATCAATATAAGTCGCCAGTTTGTTCGGTATGGTTCACGTCCAAAGTGTTGTGAAAACAAGTGCCTAACAAAAGCATAGATGATGGGAGAGAAGTTGAGAGGAAAGTTTTATTTTTTATTGGTTTGCGGCCCTCTGTCATAACAAGCGCTGTTTATCACGGTGGCCATGTTGGACTTCAGCACATCATGCGACAAGTGATCTAACTAGGGCTTAGTAATAGGTTGTTTCAGCTTAGGTTATGGAATGAATTCAGTGCAGTTGAATGATTAATAAGCGCAACCTAAGGAGGCTATGTGAAGATTGAAGTCGACAATTTAGAAAGATCAGAAGTTATCGCGCTGCTAGAAGAACATTTGCAAGATATGTATGCCACCTCGCCACCAGAAAGTGTGCACGCGTTAGATTTGGACAAACTCAAAACGGCAGAAGTCACGTTTTGGACCGGATGGAAAGATGAAGAGTTACTTGGTTGTGTGGCGATTAAAAAGCTGGACGAACAACATGCTGAACTTAAATCCATGCGTACCACGCCTGCGGCGAGAAACCAAGGCGTGGGGTCCCAGTTGCTGATTCACGTTATCGAGCAAGCAAAGCTAAAAGGAGTAACACGCCTGAGTTTAGAAACCGGTTCGATGGCATTTTTCAGGCCAGCTCGTACCTTGTATGAAAAACATGGCTTTATTTACTGTGAGCCGTTTGCGGATTATGAATTCGACCCCAATAGCCAATTTATGACGTTAGAGTTGAGCTAAGGTAGTACTGATGTATGTAATGCACCATTTGTGATGCTGAAAAAAAGCCAAACAGCAATGTTTGACTTTCTAATTCAATCAATTAAATCACTCTCGAGAGCACGTTATCAGAGCTTTTTTCTGTAAGAATGACTAAAAAACTATCGGCGACGATGAAAACGGGCGCGTTCAGCACGCTGCTTTGACGCACGTTCTTTATGTGCTGAAGCCGCCTTGGCCTGCGAAGCTAAAATCGATTCTACCGTTAGTTCCATTGGCTCACGTGGCTCTAAACCATGTGGGAAAGTACGAGCACGCGGTGGAAGGTTGTATTCATACTCTGATGCTTTAGGCATGCGTTTAAAGCGGTATAGATAAAAGTTCTCTACACGCTCGCGAGCCCACTCAGTTTTCTTCAGATATTTGACGCTACTAGTAATACTTGGGTTGGTATTGAAACAGTTCATACGCATTGCTGTATCAAGAATTTCCCAGCCATAATGGTCAACCAGTTGCTTCAACATATCTTCTAATTTAAGACCGTGCAGTGGGTTATTCTGCTGTAATTCGATACGTTCTTCTTCAGTCATAAACTCATGGTTCATGAGCAGCTCCTCAGTTTTATCAGTGGTGCTCTTCGGCTTACCACCATACCTTTCTAAGGTATAGATTAATTCATTACGGCGAATAGCCAGCATCTATTTTATGCAATTCGACGTTTAATTCCCGTCTGGTTATTCGCTGTTCTTTGGCGTCGTTGCGTTTCATTACGCAGCGTTAAGCACCTTTTGCTGATGGGCCATGTACTCATCGAACGTACCTTGGAAGCTCACCAATTTTTTATCTTTCACATCAATAACCGAAGTGGCAAGTGATGAGACAAACTCGCGGTCATGGCTGACAAAGATCAACGTGCCTGTATAAGTTTTTAATGCACTGTTTAGTGCTTCGATTGCTTCCATATCCATGTGGTTGGTTGGCTCATCCATTACCAGTACATTGATATCCTGCATCATCAGCTTACCAAATAGTAAGCGGTTCTTCTCACCACCAGAGCAGTTTCTGGCTTTTTTATTGGCATCATCTGCGGTGAACAATAAGCGACCTAAAATACCACGCACCATTAAATCATTGTGCTTTACCGTTCGCCATTGGGAGATCCACTCAAAAATCGTCAGGTCATTATCAAAGTCTGCGCTGCTATCTTGCGGGCAGTAGCCAATTGATGCGTTTTCAGACCATTTCACCACGCCTTGGGTTTGCTCTAATTCGTTGACGAGGCAGCGTAGTAAGGTCGTTTTACCGACACCGTTTTCACCGATAATCGCCAGGCGCGTACCTGCTTCCAGCAGTAAATTACCTTTTTCAAACAGCAGTTCGTCGCCAAAGGCATGACCAAGATCTTGCAGCTCAAGCGCTAAGCGATGCAGTTTTTTACCTTCACCAAAATCAATGGATGGGCTGACTCGACTGCTTGATTTCACTTCGTCCAGTTGGATTTTATCCATTCTTTTTGCTCGAGAACTGGCTTGCTTTGCTTTTGAAGCGTTTGCGCCAAATCGGTTTACGAACTCTTGCAGTTCATTAATTTCTGCTGTTTTCTTTGCGTTAGAAGCAAGGAGTTGTTCACGACGTAAGCCTGACGCTTCAAGGAAGTACTCATAGTTTCCTGGATAAATGCGCAGCTCGCCGTAATCGATATCCGCCATGTGAGTACATACCGAGTTTAGGAAGTGGCGATCGTGTGAGATGATGATCATCGTGCACTTTCGCTGGTTTAACTCTTCTGCCAACCAGTTGATGGTATGAATGTCCAAGTTGTTGGTTGGTTCGTCAAGTAGCAAAATGTCTGGGTTTGCAAACAGTGCCTGTGCCAATAACACACGCAGTTTCCAACCAGGTGCAACTTGCTGCATCAGGCCAAAATGCAACTCTTCTTCAATACCCGCTTGCAGCAAAATATCACCGGCGCGGCTCTCTGCGGTGTAGCCATCCATTTCGGCAAATTCGCTTTCAAGCTCTGCCACTTTCATGCCGTCTTCTTCGCTCATCTCTGGTAATGAATAGATGCGGTCACGCTCCTGCTTTACTTCCCATAGTTTACGATCTCCCATGATCACGGCGTCAATCACACTGTACTGTTCAAAGGCAAACTGATCTTGGCTCAATACGCCGAGCTTTAATCCCGGGGTAATAGAAACGTTACCTGAACTTGGTGTTAATGCTCCGCTTAGGATTTTCATGAATGTTGATTTACCACAGCCATTCGCGCCGATAAGGCCGTAGCGATTGCCGTTACCGAACTTGGCTGAAATATTTTCAAACAGTGGCTCAGCGCCAAATTGCATGGTGATGTTATTTGTACTTATCATAGCAGTGCCCTCGAAGTAAATTTCTTTTAATAACAAGATCTTAATTCACTTTCGAGATACTGTTAAAAAAGGTCATATTGAATGTGGCCGCCATTCTAGCTCATTCATTCATAAGGTGATATAGCTCACGTTAATATCGCAGGGATTTTTACAACAAAAAGGGAGGAAATGGTTGAGCTTTATAGGCGCTAGGCGGCAAAAATAGCCCTTTATCTACGAAGATTCAGCCAAAGCGTTCAATCTATACATTGGTGGTGAAATATCGTTCAATGCTGCAAGCTTGCTTCCTATCAAATGGTGAGTGAACATGTCTCTAAGACGAGTTAACACAAGAATTGTAGGCATCGCTATGTTTTAACTGTGGCACAAGTGAATCATGCCTCGCTGCCCTGCGATGACGAAACCATGACAGTGAGACGTTATGGTAAAAGCGTTAGGCTAAATCCTTTCGATACGCTTTGAGCTTGTAGGTAATCGATAGTACTTTGTGAAAGCGTGGCCGAGGAAACGTCGACCTCTTCAAGCTTGTTTAAGTTGTCGATATGAAGATCGTTTAGGCTAAGCGGACCGATAGTTAGGTTGGTAAGTTCGACATTGCTACTGAGATTGATATCGGTCACATTTTCGGTCCATATGACCAAGCGCTCAAGCTTAGTTAAGTGGGCAATATCGATGGAGGTTAATGCTTCACCATACACCCCGAGAGATATCAGCTCGGAATTGCCACTTAAATCGATGGTGTCGGTCAGCGGTGTTAAGGTGAAGGCTCGCGCATTTGGGAAATGACTTAATTCCACATCAATATCGGTATTAAACAAATCTAAAGTATCCAGTTTATTTAATGGCACGGTTTGGAGATCGTTTAACGGTATTGAATCTGCAGATAAATCGAATAGGTTTGGTGTTAATGATAGGTCAAGCGTTCGGATCAGAGTCATATCAATGTCGAGATGAGTCATTGCACTATGATCATTACCCCATGTGATACTACTCAGCTTATTGTTTGCTAATGTTAGCCGCTCTAGATTTGGTGAGCTTGATATATCGATCGTTTGCAATGCGTTTTCTGTCAGTGTTAGGAACTGCAACTGATTTGAGTGTGGTAGCGTGACACTGTAGATTTCATTTTGCTGTGCATCAACGTACCACAACTCAGAGTTTTTACTTAGATCAAGCTGTTGTAGGTTATTGTTAATAAGATCGAGAGAGCTGAGTTCTGTGAGTTGCTCAATGCCATCAATAGTATTGATACCAAGTTCTGAACAGTTAAGTGTGTAGATCTCCTCGGCGTAGGTGAGATCCCGATTCTCGGCTTCCGCCATTACGCATTTATGCAGGTTTTGGTCGGCAAACTCGAGTGAGTTTATGAGTGTTTTGTCGGTCTCATTTCCGTTATTTCCGCCTGTGTTGCTGCTGCTTGAGCTGGATCCTCCACCACATCCTGTGAGGGTGAGTGAGGCTAGGAGTAAGTTGGTCATTTTTATTTTCATTTTTAGTCCTTTATCTAACCGATTGCTGTGCGTTTGCAGGTGTGATTTTGATGAAATGTATCGCTTGATAAAAGCAGAAGGCAATACGAATATTGTAAGGGTGCCTGTATAACCAGTTGTAATATCAGTGTTTTCACTGTATTTGGTTGATCGTATTGACGTGAGAATGTGGTTTAGAGGGATGTGGATATGAGGTGAGCCGCAAATATACAACTTTTGTTTAGTCTTATTGCATTTTTCCGATCTTAACGATGTATCTGGTTTTTAGATGGTAAGTAACGGTATCCAGTAAGAAGGTTAGCTGATAATCCAATCACTCATCGTGATGGTGATATAGAGACTGAATATGAGTAATAACCAACAAGCCGAATTATCCTCTACCCAATAAGCGCTGGAAGAGTTGCGCGAGCGCTTACGCCAAAACCACAGGTCATGCAAAGCTCATCAAAGAAAGCGGATTCCACTTCGCTCATGTCTGGAGTGATGAAAGCCGTGGGGATGTTTGAAAAAAGCTGAGAATTTCTCTCTTTTAAAACTCAAACTGTTCAGGGTTTGTTGATACTTTTTAAGAGAAGAGCACGCAGGTGGTTTGGTATCAATACACAGGCATAAAAAGCACACATTGTAGTGTGCTATTTTTTGTTCAATGAGAGCAATTGCGCTATTTTGCTTCTTGCATTTCAGCGAAGCCACCAGCGTTATGAAGATTGCTGAAACCTCGTGACTTTAGGTGTTGATATGCTTTGCCTGAGCGAGCACCACTTCGGCAGTAAAGCACGATCTGCGTGTCTTTATCGACATTAGCAAAGTGTTTGTCCAACTCCGAAAGTGGGTAATTTACTGCGTTGTCCAGGTGCCCATCGGAAAACTCTTGTGGGGTTCGCACATCGACAATCATCGCACCTTGTTCTATCAGTTGCCAGCCTTGCTCTGCGCGTTCAGAGGCCAGTGCTGTAGTAGGCGGAAATAATGCGGTGCAGAGAATGGATAAAGCGAGAGGGAGGAGCCTCATTAAGTAATCCTTGAGTTAATGGGGAATGCTTCTCTTCTATATCATATAGAGGCGAATTTAGAGACTAACTACTTTTCTTGAAAGTGTGAGTTGTCGGTCGATTCTTGCGGCGGGGCGTTTTCACGCTTCTGCTTTTCGTGCATTGCTTCGATAAGTTGGCGATCTAACTCAGCGAAGAATCGGTCTTCCTCAGCTTTGCCACGCAAACGGAGTTTTTCTGTAAAGTCCATGACCTGCTCCCCTTATACAGCATATTTTAAGTATAGACCTGTATCAGGTGACCGGAGACTTGTGACGGGGAACCGCATGATTAAATAGAGCCCTTTAGGGGAAAGGGCTCTTAGGAGAGATGCTTAAGGTTTAAGCTTCAATAAGAGTCGCTGCGTTACGCATCGCTTCTTTGGTTGAACACTCAATAACGTTCGCGTTTGCTACATTTAGGTCAGTGATGCGGTTCTGGATACCGTTTTCACCTTGTGTTTCGACTTTGATTTTCAGACTTGCAGCTGCACCTGCTTTTCCTAATGCTCTCGTTGTCATAAATGTGTGTGCTACGCCTGATGGACAACATGTTACGGCATCGATGTCGGTTAAAAAAGCCTCTTTGCTGCTGATTCGGTTATTTTCTAATAGCATTTGTGCCTGCTGTTGAAAGACTTATTTTTTATTATTTGCTTAAAGGTTGCCTTTAATTAAATTGACGTTTGTTAGTTCTGTAATCATTTTTGACTCATAGGTACTGAAGTATTGAGGTAAATGTAATTAATGTTGCGGTTTTCATTTGGTTAATGATTGATGGATTGCGCAAGCCGACGAGTGATCTCGGACAGTTCCTCCCCTTGATACACATTGGCTAATTTAAGCTCCGAATTTGAAGCCAAGGGGAGATTAGGAGGGGTTGTCACGCGGTAGATTGAGCTGATCCATTAAGACTGATTCTTGTACTTATGCAGCAAATCTAACGGGATATGACAGTAGTCATTTGGGAAGCGCGTAAGTCGGTTTTGGTGCTCATCATCACTTGGCAAGTAATTCGTGAGTGGCAGTACTTCTACAGCGATCTTATTGGTATCTGGTCTTGCTGCGATAAATGCTTTCGCGATGGTTAGGTGTTGTTCATTTTGGCTATAAACACCAGTGCGGTATTTCTCACCTACGTCTTCACCTTGCTTGTTAATGCTGTAAGGATCGATGATCTCAAACAGATACCCCATTAAGGTTTCTACTGAAACTTGCTCAGGATCGAACTGCGTTCTTACGCACTCTGCGTAGCCATCGTATTCGGATTGGGTATTATCCGTTGTTCCGTTTGCGCGTCCAGCTTCGGTGCTGATTACGCCCGGCAGGTGGCGCATAAATTCTTGAACGCCCCAAAGGCAGCCGCCTGCGAAGTAAATTTCTTCCATCATTCTGTCCTGAAAAACTTTGCGCCATTATGGGCATCACTTTCGCTCAAACACAACTCCAACCATAGCGTTAATAACCTATCGAATGAGCAGCTCAGACATAAAATAGGAACAACTCGTTGTGATTTGCTCTCTTTTTTGTGCTGCCTTTCCTCGTTAGATTGAGCGCAGTTAAGAGCTAAGGGGAATCCTAATGAAAATTGAACCTATCGCTATTTGGACAGAACGTTTGGAAGAGCTAACAGCTTTCTATGAGAAATACTTTAATGCGGTTTCTAACGATAAACATCACTACCCAAACAAGCAGTTTTCGTCTTGCCTTCTTTCGTTTGAAAGTGGCGTACGATTGGAGTTGATGTCGATGGAAGGTGTGACCGCCTGTGAGAAACTTCAGGTGATGCAGGTCACAGGGTTAGCGCACTTTGCTTTTGCATTAGGTTCAGAACAGGCTGTGGATCAATTAACCAAAACCTTGGTGGGTGATGGCTATCAATGGATCGACGATCCGAGACAAACAGGCGATGGTTACTACGAAAGCGGCGTATTAGATCCGGATGGTAACCGTCTGAGTTAACGGTATAACGAGTATCAGGCAAGATTTGAACTTCCTTGAGCAGCAAGGCTACCCAAAGCGCATACATGGCGCGACCATCGCCTTGCAAAGTGATGATAACGATACGCGACTTGAAGTGCGTTTCGACATCAAGCAAGCCTTAGCCAGCAAGCTGCGGATTTGGAGTCACCAAACGAAACATTGGGCGACATTTCGTCTGAACTTTCGGAGAGGTAGGTCTAAACTTGAAGCAATTTGCCGCAATTCATGGCGAATATAGCGTGTTGGAGCCCACACAGCACTCCTTACGTGTCACTTATCGTTTGGTACCAATAATTACAACGGAATAGGACGTTCAAGATATGAGAACAAACACTTTACTTGCGGCATTTATGTTTCTCTCGACCTCTGTATTGGCGGAGCCTCTCTCTGTGGAAATGACCGATCTAGGTTCGGGGAAATCGGCTGGTATGGTCACGATCAGTTCGAGTGAATACGGCACGGTATTTACCCCCGATTTAAAAGGTTTGCCTGCCGGTGTGCACGGTTTTCATTTGCATGCGACCGGTTCATGTGAAAGCAGCACCAAAGATGGCAAAACCGTATTGGGGGGTGGTACTGGTGGTCACTATGATCCAGAAGAAACAGGCAAGCATGGGTTCCCGTGGACGAATGGTAACCATCTAGGTGACTTACCAGCGTTATATGTTAATGCCGATGGTGTGGCGGATCAGCCAGTATTGGCGCCTCGTGTAAAACAGGCGGATGTCAAAGGGCGAGCCTTAATGATTCATGCGGGTGGTGATAATCACTCTGATCATCCGGCTAAACTTGGCGGTGGTGGAGCACGCATTGTATGTGGTGTGATTCAGTGATTTCTCGCTGAGCTTTCCTTAAATATAAAAACGGTCCAGATAAGTTGGGCCGTTTTTTAATCGCCACAGGGCAAATTGTAGAGAGGAGAACTACGCAAGTTTTTCCACAAGGATTTCGTCAGCGTTGTCGACGAATATCGTCCCTTTTTCTTTCAACTCAGCAATGACCGAATCTACTGTGTCTGGCAGTACTGCACGAGTTGACGCTAGATTGACAATCACGCTAAAGCCTAAGTTGAGCGCTTGAATAACCGATGTCTTGACACAGAAGTCTAACGCCAAGCCGCCGACTACGAGCGTGTCGATGTTGTGAAACTTAAGGTACTCATTCGCTCCGGTCGTTTTGGTGTCGGCCGCATCATGGAAGAAAATCCCGTAAGGGTGTGCGTCTGGCTCCATGCCTTTGTTCACTTGGAAATCGTATTCAAGCACGGGTGGTAAACCATCAAGCAGTTCTACACCTGTTGTGCCAAGCACACAGTGGCGGTTCCACTTAATGTCCACGTTTGGTAGGCCTACAGGCTCAAGCATATTGGCTGGCGTTTCTGCATCCCACGCTGCTTTGGGCGGGTGTAAGTCTCGGCTGACTAATTTTAAGCGCCCCTTCGTGTGGTTCTTTTGCAGTTCTGGAACGATTTCTAATGCGCCTGTTACTGGCAGTTCGTCAGGGCAAAGTTCGGTGAACCCTTTCTCAGGATCCACGTCGATCACAGCGGTGGTTTGGTAGTTTACTCGAACTGTCATGGCAGACTCCTTGTCTGTCTCTATGTTTGCGTTAGCCACGCAAGCAGTTTTGGAAAAAAGTCACTTCGTCGCTTGCAAGGGTGTACACCATGGCAGGCTTACCGCCTTTCCCTTTGTTGGTGGACGCGACTTTGTTGGTTGGTTTGAGTACGCCAGAGTCAACCAAGCGGCGTTTGATCGTCATTCGACTGATATCAATACCAAACTCTTGGTAAGCGGCAATGATATCGGCGACCAAAAACTCTTTGTCGAGTGCAAACAATAAGACAGAGGTGTACTCGATAGAGGCCCGTAACTTCTGCCATGCTTTCTCAATCATGTTCTGGTGGTCAAATGCAAGGCTTTCCTCTCCATCGAGAATTGCTCGTAGTGAAAACCACTTGAGGTGACATTCTGCTACGCCAGCGTTGCTGATCTGTTCGATATTATTGCCGTCGACTAGCGCATAGTGGGTGATATTCAAACTCCAGTCTTCTGGATCGCGTTTTGGGTCCCCGTCAATGAAGGCTTCGCTGAAGTGACGTGGATAGGTGTGAATTTTCTCGCGGCAGATACGACGGCGAGCCGCTTCGAAGTTTTCATCTGCTGGGCGGCCACCTGCTTGGGTCATATCTTTATCAAAAACGAATCCACCAGGCAAAGCCCATACGCCATGGTAAGGGCGATCAGGGTTCGAACGCTTGATAAGCAATACTTCCAGTCCTTTATCAGCGCGGCCTGATAACCTAAATGGAATGATATCGACGGTGACTATCATGATGGTGTCCTGAGATTGATTTGTGAGTAATCTAGCGCATAACAAGCAGTCGATCAATGGGTAAGTAACTTATTGTTAGAAACGTTTTTTGCAAGCATTTATTATCATTATCAAACATAACGATATTTGAATGGTTAAGTTATCCACAGTAACTGAAGGATGGTTGCGCATAAAAAAACCATAAAAATAAGTGGTTAGTAACAAAGGTTGACAAACCTTAAGTGGGTGTTTATTGTTTACGCAATTCAGTTAGTAACAATAAGTTATATACCTAAGTGTGCCTTGTTGAGAACGTTTTTAGAACTTAATTGGGAAAACAATAAGATACGGCTTGCACCATGCTGATGGTACTTGGGTATAAACGAAAAAGGGCGTGTAGAAGGGCTCAGAATGACCACCAATTTATTTTCGTCTCGTATCATTCAAAGTGCGTTAGATTTCGACGTATACAAAGTGAATATGATGAGCGCCGTAGCGGTGTTATATCCAGATGCGATGGTGTCCTACAAGTTCATTGTGCGCAGTAATGAGGAGCTATCTGAATTATTGCCAGAAGTAAAAGCGGAAGTACTTAAGCTGCAAGACGTCTGCTTTACCAGCGAAGAAATTCAGTACATGAAGCGCATCGCGCCTTACCTTTCTCCAGAATTTCTCGATGGTCTGCATGCATTTCGTTTTAATCCTCAGCGTGATGTTGCTTTCAATATCAAGAGCATGGCCGATGGCTCAAGCCAATTACGTATCACCATCAATGGTCTATGGAGAGAAACCATTCTCTACGAAACCATCATCATGAGTATTGTTTCTGAAGTGCGCAGCCGTGTACGTTGGTCAGACATTCCAGTCGAGCAGTTCCAAGCCGTTCTTGCAGAGAAAGTTAGTCATCTCAAAACTGAACTGAAACGTCGTAATATCACTAATTTCAAATTTGCGGATATGTCGACGCGTCGTCGCTTTTCATTTCAAGCTCAGCGTTTGATGTTAGCGTACTTGAGCAAAGAGTTGCCTAATTGCCTAACTGGAACCAGTAATTACCACTTGGCTAAAGAGCTCGATCTCACGCCGATTGGCACGGTGGCACACGAATGGTTCATGGGACACCAAGCGTTAGTGAATGTACGTGACTCTCAGAAAGTGGCGTTGCAACGCTGGCAAGAGATGTTTAAGGGCGCGTTAGGTATTGCTCTTACTGATACCATTGGTATTAATGCCTTTTTGAAGGACTTCGATGAAGAACTGAGTAAGGCTTACGTTGGTGTACGCCATGACAGTGGTTGTCCGTACACGTGGGGTGAGAAGATGATTGAGCACTACCAGTCTCTTGGTATCGACCCGATGACCAAAACTTTAGTGTTTACGGATGGCCTTAACTTCGAACAAGCCCTCGATATCTGCGAGTACTTTCAAGACCGTGTGCAAGTAAGCTTCGGTATTGGTACATCGCTTGCCAATGACATGGGTGATTATGTGAATGCCCAGAGAATTCCCTACAAACCGCTGTCGATCGTGATCAAAATGGTGTCATGCAATGGTTCTCCTGTGGCGAAGATCAGTGATGAGCCAGAAAAAGCGATGTGTGAAGACATCTTCTTTTTAATGAACCTAAAGCGTCGTTTTGATCTGTCACTTGACCTTGATGAGTGCCGAACTTTACTTGACCGGCTTGAAAAAGAAGGTGATAACTATCTGATTGATGCATAGATAAAAAGTTTCTAATTCAGTTCGAATTTAATCATCACCCTCTATGGTTTCGATAAATTTATATCGGCAACCTTAGAGGGTAATTTGGTTATAGTACAGACAAAGACGAATCAGGAAAGAATGATGAACTTGGTTGTACACTTGCAGAAAAAAACGATAAGAAAACACGGTTACGAACTGGCAACGCGTCAAGCGTGGAAGTGTGGTATCAAAGCGAATCTTGTCAAACGTGTTGTGGGTATCTTCAAAGGGCAAATCGTTTGTGTGGTTGAAGGTTGCCGAGCAGAGTTGTCTACCCCGCTTAATAATCCTTTGCACGATGATGATAATCAGGGACGCTATGTGTTTGTCGGTGGCATCTTTTGGGAACCAAATAAAATCATCGCGCCAGGCTTTCCTGACTTTATGTTTATGCATCTGCGTAATTTGAGCCACCGTCATAAGTACCTAACAGACGATGAGCTGTTTTTAAGTTTGGCGTAAAATGATGACCAGTTTATTTCTTAAATCTTTGCTAGGCGCAGCGGCAGTAATGCTGATTGCGCTGCTTTCAAAATCAAAAAGCTTCTATATCGCGGGCTTGATTCCGCTTTTCCCTACGTTTGCTTTAATTGCACATTTTATTGTAGGGACAGAGCGTGACATGGAAGCGCTACGCGAAACGGCACTGTTTGGGATCTATTCATTGATTCCATATAGTGCTTATTTGATTTCGGTGTTCTACTTTAGCTATCGCTTGAGCTTAGTTGGTACGTTAACCTCGGCCACTTTAGTTTGGGTTTTGTGTGCATCGATGTTGTTGGCGTTTTGGACTCGTTGGATGGTGCCTGCGTAGTTAGCATTATTCATTAGTGGGTGACTTTCCTCTTAGTACAGCTATTGAACTCAGTGATACGAAGGCAGATAGGCTGACAGTCTTCGTATCAACTTCTGACCAATTTTTTATAACATGCGGTTTTTTACTTGTTAATGACATAGGCCTTGTCGTCTCCTGATGCGGATTTAAATTTTCGATTTACCATACTGAAAAATAGAGAAAACCATATTGGATGGGAATCATGAATATTAAATCTATTGCAATTGCAGCGGTGGTTGTTGCTGTCTTAGTAGGTTGTAAAGACAAAATGCCACCAATGCCGACGGAAGCAAATATCACGATGGTTGATGCAGTGACGGAAACGGTAAAAAAACCGCGCCAAGTGTGTAAAGACGTGGTGGTGACGCATCAGGTTCAACCAAAAGATGAAAACAAGTTACTGGGTACCGTAGGGGGTGCAGCAGCAGGAGCGGCGCTTGGTAATCAGATTGGCGGTGGTTCAGGTAAAGTGATTGCGACAGCTGCCGGTACGATTGCTGGCGCATTAGCTGGTCGTGAGATCCAAGATAATGTACAAAAAGGTGATGTCGTTACGACCACCGAAAAGAAATGTCACACAGAATACACCGCATCTGAAAAGGTTGTGGGTTACAATGTAACGTATGAGGTGGCTGGTACGCCAACGACAGTGCGTTTGCAAAGTAAGCCTGCGGGGAAAACCTTCCCAATCCAAGATGGCAAAGTGATTCTCCCACAATAATTGCTGACATAATTGAATTCAAAAAGCTTTTTGTTTTGATTAACAAAGGGCTTTTTGATATCTATGATCTACTTCTCAATAAAGTAATCGACTAAGGTTTTTCGCCACTCTCTCGATTCTCTAATCTGTAATAATGCGCGATTAATTTCTTCTTCATGTTGATTGTTTTCGGTGATGATGAAGCCATAGTTTTGTTTTTCTAATTGATAAGGTAATACTTCTAGTTTTTCGAACTGTCCACTTACTCTTCCATTGCCGATCATGTATTTAAGTATCACATCATCCCCGACAATGGCTTCAACTTCTCCCCTTTCTAAGGCTTGAAGCAATTCTGGCATATCATCGTAGCGCTTATGGCGAATGCCAAAGCTAGTAAGTAACAGTGAAGAGGTGGTTGCATCTTTAGCCCCAACTTGCACGTTGGCGAGGTCGTTTATTCCTTTTATTTGTGAATACCCCTGGCTGAGGGTGAGTTTACTGGCTAATACGGCAGTAATGCTGGCGATAAAGAGCATACTAAATACGCCAATGAGCACGGTAACAATACGTCCGGTTAAGCTCTTAAATTCAAAGTAATTGAATGGTCCACGCGTGATGAAGAGCAAGCCCAAAATAAAACTCTCTATCCAACGGCCTACTCTACTCTTCATCGAATACAGTTTTTCGTTCTTTCCTTTCTCCAATAGGTAGAAAAATGCGCCAACCACCCCTGCGGTGATGACAATGGCTCCGATGATTAACCACAACGCGGGGTTTAAAAAAATCGATTGCAAGGTATGCAGGTAGCTTTGCTTCTTCACGGCGATAGCAAGGTGGGTTTCATAAAAGGAGTGAGAAAAGTCGGCGAATAACTCACGCTCTGGTGTGATCGAAATGCACGAAACGCCGATGTCGACTTGCTTGTTTTCGATCGCATGAAGGAGTTCATCGAGTTGAAGGATTTCGAAACTGAATTCAACCTCCATGCTTTTCGCAATGCGTTCCCACAGTTCAATACTCAGTCCACTCAGTTGGGTATCGGAAGAAGCAAGTACAAAGGGAGGGCAGGGATAAGTACCTACTTTAATAGGAGAGGCCAAAGAAACGCTACTGAATAAGGAAAGAAGAAAAAGTACTGAAATGACTGTGTGTTGAAGTGTAGATTTAAATACGTTTTGCATGCACAAGACCTCGATAAGAGGCAGGAAATGAACTGCATCAAGGGCGAACGAACGCCCAATAAGCATTAGAAGAACAAAGATTGATGAGATGATGACGAATTCATGCTGCCCTAGTTTTACTTTTTACAGAATTAACTATAGCAGTTGAGACCAAACAGCAAGGGACAGTGAATTGCCCCTTGTTTCGGTTTCGACTACGCCATAGGCGCTTGATGGTGCTGTTGCTCTTCTGCAAGTTTTGCGGTTTGTTTTTGTTTTCTGCGCTCGCGTTTGGATAGCCAAATCAGAGGCACGACAATCATTACTGTACCAATTGCCATAAAGGCATCAGGTACTTCACCAAACCAAATCAATCCCACAATCACGGCGCCAATCAAACCGCTGTATTCTGCGCTAGCAACCTTGTTACTGTCGATAGAGCGATAAGCCAGTACACAAGTTGCGGCATAAATCATAATGAACAAGCTTGAGCCCGCCGCAACAGGAAAGGAGTGCCAATCCCACGTTTCGCCTTCAATAAACACTAATAACAGTGACACAGGTATGCCGGCTAGGTTGGTCATCAGTAGCGTATGTGGCACCGATTGATTTTGTGGTAGCTTACGGATCAGTAGGTTGTTGATAGCGAGTGTGACCGCAACGACTAATGCAGACAGCGCTGCCCAATCAATTTGGTCTGGACGAATAATCACAATCACTCCGGCAAAGCCCATCACAGCCGCAGCAATAGATTGCGCGGAAAGCTTTTCCCCAAAGAATATTGCAGCCAGTGGCAGCATGATCAACGGCGCGGTATAGAAGATCGCATTAGCGGTTGCGAGTGGCATCGACGAGATGGCTAAAACCATGAAAATCGCCCCCGATAACCAGACATGTGCCCGTACCGCATGCCACTTAAAGCCTTCCATTAATGGTGTTTGCTTGGTCAGTAGATACACTGGCAATAACATCATTACAGCAGATAGCTGTCGGTAAAACACGAACTGAAAAACCGGCACCTCATTACCGACACTTTTGATCAAAGCGTCTGAGAGTACCGCAACTAGGTTACCAACAATTAATAGCAGCATCGCTACGCCGACAGATGTGACTTTCACTTTATTCTTCTCCGGTTTCTTTGCCAAAGAGTAGGGGATGTCATAGGATGAAGTGAAATGATATTTATTATATTAAGTATGAGATTTTTAGATAATGAAGTTGCCACCTTTAAGAGCGGTACATTGTTTTGAATCGGCTGCTCGTCATCTGAGCTTTTCTCTCGCCGCAGAAGAACTCAACGTGACCCAAAGTGCAGTGAGTCATCAGATTCGATTGCTTGAAGATTATCTCGGGGAGGCCTTGTTCATACGCCAGGGGCGTAAGTTATCACTCTCGGAAACGGGGGCTTGTTACCTTGAAGACATTAGTCCTGCCATCAATTCAATCGCAATGGCAAGCCAAAAGGTGCGTGAAGGCGACAAAGGCAGTCTGCGATTGGCGATCTATAGTTCATTGGCCGTGAAATGGTTGATACCACGCCTTGCTGACTTTAAACGATTACATCCTGATATCGAGCTTACTTTGAATATGGTAGCAGGCGATCCAGAGCAAACCGACAGTGTGGGCGATTGTTTTATTACGGTACAAAAGCCAAAGCGTAACTACATGGCAGTGCGTTTGTATGATGAGACTTTATATCCGGTTTGCAGTCTCAACCTTTGGAAGGAAATCCAAGATCAACCATTGCCAGAAGCGCTTTGGCAATATCCTATTCTGTCTACCGATTCAATCTATCGTGAGCGTGGCAAAGATTGGACAGAGTGGTGCAAAGTTGGTGGGTATGAGTTGCCGAAGGATGTGGATATACAACATTTTAGTCACATGCTACTTGCTATCGAGGCCGCGCGTTATGACCAAGGCATCACGTTCGCCAATGACTTCATGTTGAATGAGCGAGATAAGGCTCAGGACTTGGTGTACATCCCTTCCCATGGTTTGGACACGGGAGACAGCTTTTACTTTGTGCATAAAAAGAATCGTGCTCGTCAGCCAGAAATCATGAAGTTAACCAATTGGCTCAAGCAGCAGTGTTTGTAGCGTATGGGGGGGGTGGCTGTTAGCTTCCCCTGTGGTGCTAGACTTAACTTAGATAAATCAGTGGGAGAATATCATGAGCTATGCGCACATATTGGTGGCAGTAGATTTATCGGATTCAAGTCGAGCGGTGATAGATAAAGCTATCTCGATTGCAAAAGATGCAAACAGTAAACTTTCTTTTGTTTTTGTCGATCACGACAGAGTCGCGTTGGAATCGAAGGACGAACGGAAGCTAATGCAAGAGCTTCAATCTTTAGCCGAGCAAAGTGACTATCCGGTTGCCGAGACCATGGTTGTCATCGGGGATTTGCATATCAAGCTTGCCGGTATCGCGAAGGAAAATAACATCGACCTAGTGGTTTGTGGGCACCATCATAAGTTCATGAGTCGTCTGTTTTCCTCAATACCAACTTTAGCCAATGCGATTGAGGCAGATTTGTTGGTTGTGTATTTGGACTGAATTGCCACTCAACGAACAAACGCAATGGGAGACTCTGCTGAGCCTCCCTTCTTGATGCTTAGTTAGAATGATTGTTTTTTGATCAGCGCTTTGATTACGTCAATGGCATATAGTTGACAATCAACCGCCGTTAGCGGATCGAAGTCTTGCTTGTGTTGGTCAGTGTTTGACAAGATACGAATCCCAACAAATGGCACTTGGTAAGCTTGAGCAACCAGTGCGGCAGAGGAGGTTTCCATCTCTTCTACGGACGTACCAAAAGTCTCGTGGAACCAGTTGATACGGTCTACTTCGCGGTTCCATTCGTCAGCGGAGCCAATCAACCCTTTAACCACTTTACCTTTTTTATATTGCTCAGAGAGTAAGAACGACGTTTCTACAAGCTCAGGGTCCGCCTTGAACTGTTTGTATTCAACAAAATCCCCGTTTTCACGCAGACGCATGGTTACGTCAAAGTTCTGCCATTTGGTTGGGTCGATGCCTTTGTCTTTCTCGGTGAACTGTGACTTGTAAGCGCCCATGTTGAAGCTCGCTTCGCCTACCACGATGTCACCACGGTAAAGTTTAGGGTCATGGCCACCGGACGTGCCTTGGTTGATGATGTACTTTGGTTTGAAGTATTCGATACCAATGGTTGTTGATGCGGCAGCGTTAGCGAGGCCAACTTCAGTACGAGATACGACGACTGGATAGCCATCGATTTTACCTTCCCAGAATGTCCAAGAGCCAACGATGGTTTCTTTTTTTTCATCAAGTGCTTCCACTAAGGTGCTTGTTTCGATATCCATAGCGCCTTGAACAAGAATAGGTTGGGTTTGTGCGAAAATAGAGAAGGAAAGAACAGCAGGAATAAGTGCTGTAAAATGTTTAATGATTTGCATAGAACATACTTACGACAGAAAAAGTGGGCGCAATCTACCAACGGCAAACGTTTGCGTCAATTGGCAAACCCATTCATTTTCTTAAACGATGAAAAATCTTGAACACTATTCAGAGGTGGGAGACAGAAATCCGAGCGCAAGGCTCGGATTGTGTGGTTAAGACGTGAAGAAAAGTGAACGTCTTATTGTTGCTTGCTTAGGTTATAGGACGACGCAAGATCGCCCGT
The DNA here is from genome assembly GCF_052877535.1 of Vibrio sp. PNB23_22_6. Taxonomy (NCBI): domain Bacteria; kingdom Pseudomonadati; phylum Pseudomonadota; class Gammaproteobacteria; order Vibrionales; family Vibrionaceae; genus Vibrio; species Vibrio sp. PNB23_22_6. Next base: position 265,333 of record NZ_JBNFXP010000002.1, read on the forward strand.
GGCTTTTTCCCCATTCATATCTAATTTCATTAGTATGTTCTCGCCAACGAAATATTGGTTTGGCGCCTCTTCGTCGATTAGAGTGACGGTATTACCGGCTTGATTCCAAGTAAATTGACCATCAGAGTTAAATTGATTGCCTTCTTTGCCTTTATATACTTGTACTAGCGTGTAGCTGCCATCTGGATTTAGGGTCAAGGTCGTTTCAATGCCTTCGCAATCGGCACAAGGCAGTATTCCTTGGTAAGTGCCATCCCAATCTAAGGCGTTTTGTGCATTGTGTGCCGAATCTACCAATGTTTCTTCGGCGATCACTTGCTCTTCTTCGATCGGTGTTGCGTTAAGGGTGGTTTCAGTTTCTGTTGCTTGAGGGACATCAACGGTAGTGGTGTCTGCTGGTTTTTCGTCCTGACAACCGGCCAAAATAAATACCGCACAGCTTAATGCTAACAATGTCTTTTTCATTTTAATCCTCTATGAATCAATTAGGGCATGATTTTAATAATAGAACGGTATAAGAAACCTGCGTCAGAATTACGCAAGCTATTGATCCAATTATGTCAAAGCAGAGCATCAGTCGTAAAAATGCAACAAAATAGATGAGGCCGCTGGTGGATGATGAGAACGTGTAAGTCAATCGAAAAAGGCTCATCAATGATGAGCCTTTCGTCAGGGGTTAGGATGCTTTATCCATTCTTGGTGGCTTTTTTGCTTCTTTTTTCTGTGCATGTTGACTTACGTCATCAGTAAAGATTTCCGCGACGGCACTTCGTTCTAGCTCACCTTGTAGGTTACCCTCATTATCGACCACAGGCAGTGAGTAGTCACAAGACATGGTCTCTGGTAACACGTGCTCTATAACGGAGTCCGGTGAGATCACGGGTACGTGTTCGTAAATCTCTTTATCAATTTCTTGAGTTGTGCTGTCCTTCGCAGCGTCCAATAAGCTCTCTTTGGTCACAACACCTTGATAGCCATCGTCAGTGACATGGTAAGCATAATCTTGCTTCACACGCTTCATTTCGACTAACGCTTCTTCAATCGTTGTTGCAGTAATGCGGTAGGCAGGAGGCTGCATGACGGTCTCAACAGTAAGAGCACGGGCGCGGTTTACATCTTTAACGAATGCCTCTACGTACTCGTCAGCAGGATGGAGCAGAATCTCATCAGGAGAGCCTTGCTGAACAAGCTCACCATCTTTCAGGATGGCGATTTGGTCGCCTAGACGCAGTGCTTCATCAAGGTCATGCGTAATGAAGATGATGGTTTTGTGCAGCTTTTCCTGGAGTTCAATCAATTGATCTTGCATTTCACTACGGATTAACGGATCGAGCGCTGAGAACGCTTCATCCATTAACAGAATTTCAGCATCAGTTGCCAGTGCTCGAGCTAAGCCCACACGTTGCTGTTGACCACCAGAAAGCTGTGCAGGGTATTGATTTCCGTAACCCGTCAAACCAACCGTTTCTAGCCATTCATTGGCTTTTGCTAAGCGCTCTTCCTTTTTAAAACCTTGAATTTCAAGACCGTAGGCAACGTTATCAATGACGGTACGATGCGGAAGCAGCCCAAAACGCTGAAATACCATCGACATTTTATTGCGGCGGAACTCTTCAAGCTCAGCGGTGGAAAGCTGCATTACATCGACGCCTTCAACTAAAATTTGCCCCATAGTCGGGTCAATCAGACGGTTGAAGTGACGAATCATGGTGGATTTTCCAGAACCTGATAATCCCATAATGACGAAAATTTCGCCTTTGTTGATTTTCAGATTGATGTCTTTTAAGCCAACGGTGTGCCCTGTTTCTGCTAATATTTGATCTTTACTTTGACCAGATTTTACTCTCTCCACGACAGAGTTTGGTTTTGGACCGAAGATCTTGTACAGGCCGCTGATTTCAATAAGTGGCTTAGTCATGTTTGAGATCTCCTAAGTGAGCTTGAGTTCTTTTAGCATAGGCTTGAGAGGCGCGATCAAACAAGATCGCCAATGCTACGATGGCCAAACCGTTAAGTAGACCGAGAGTGAAGTACTGATTAGTGATGGACTTCAATACTGGTTGCCCTAAGCCTTTTACACCGATCATAGATGCAATCACAACCATAGAAAGCGCCATCATGATAGTCTGGTTGATACCGGCCATGATGGTTGGCATTGCCAATGGGAGTTGTACGCCCATAAGGCGCTGCTTTTTACTTGCACCAAAAGCGGTCGCGGCTTCGAGTACTTCTTTATCAACTAGGCGAATACCTAGATTGGTTAATCGAATTACGGGTGGAATTGCATAAATAACCACAGCAATCAAGCCTGGAATTTTCCCGATGCCTAGCAGCATAACCACAGGAATCAGGTATACGAAAGCAGGCATGGTTTGCATTACGTCCAATAGCGGCGTGACAATAGATTGAATTCGATTCGAGCGTGCCATCGCGATGCCGATCGGTATTCCGAGTACAATGGCGAGCATGGTACAGACGGTAATGATACTAAGGGTTCGCATGGTGTCTTCCCACATGCCGAAATAGCCAATCAGTAGTAATGAACCAAAACAGGCGACAGCGAGCTTCCAAGAACGACTTGCGGCATACACTAACGCTACGCAGACGCCAAGAGTGATAACCCATGGTGTGGAAATCAGGAGTTTTTCGAACCAAACAAGAAATGAGAGAAGAGGGTCGAAGAGTGATTCAATTAGGTCGCCGTATTCGCGAGAAAAATCGCGGTAGGCACCATCTAAAGTTTTACGGATGGCTCTGAGATCTGAGCGTTCCATTTCTGGAAATTCGCTAAGCCAATTCGAGTCAGACATGTTTACTTCCTTTTCTTACCGAGGTTCACCTGAACCTCGGTATACAACAAATACGGTATTCCAGTACCGTTTACGTAACGTCTAAGTCTTACAGTGCGCTTTGCACTTGTTTCGCGACATCTTGTGGTACCCATGCCGTCCAGATTTGTGGGTAATTTTCTAGGAAATGGAACATGGTTTCTTCACCGTCTGCTTGATTGTCTTCCATCCAAGCCAATAGCTCGTTCATGTCCGCGTTAGTGAAACCTCGTTTAGTGAAGTAGTTGTAAGCAGCTGGAGAGCGTGAAGCAAACTCTTCAGTTGTGATCGTATGAACTGGTGAAGGTGGGTACATGGTTGGTTTTGGGGAGTCACATTCCGCTTGAGTGGTGCAGTTTACGAACTCATCTAAGTTAACACCGCTACCAAAGTCGACTTTCACCATGTTGTATTTGCCGAGAACCGCTGTCGGTGCCCAGTAGTAACCAAACCAAGCTTGCTCACGCTCGTAAGCTTTCGCTATCGAACCAGAAAGCCCCGCACTTGAGCCTGGATCAATGATGTCAAAGCCCGATTTTTCCAGATCCATTGCTTTGAATAGGTTGCCTGCACTGATTTGACAGTTCCAACCAGCAGGGCAGCTGTAAAACGCAGATTTGTCTTTGTCTTCTGGATGAGAAAATAGTTTCGCGTGTTTTTTTACGCCCTCAATGGTTTTGATTTCTGGGTATTGTTTTACTAGATAGGCTGGTACCCAAAAACCTTCTTCGCCGCCATCAACCAACGCTTTACCAGCGTAGCGAAGGCGTTTTTCTGCAACACCTTTGTCGAGCGCGTCTTTGAGACTATTACTCCACAGTTCTGGAGCGACATCGGGCTGACCCTTTTCAATCATTGAAGTGCCGGTTGGCATGGTGTCGCCTGGGATAAGTTCAGCATCACAGCCGTAGCCGTGTTCTAGAATAAAGCGGTCTACATTGGCAATCAGAGTTGCCGAGTTCCAGTTCATATCTGCAATTGTGACCGTTCCACACTCGCTTGCATTTGCGTTGGTCGCCAGTGCACCAACCGCTAATAGTAAGGGTGTTTTGTAATTCATTTTGAGTTTCCTTCTCTAATTGTCTTAATAATATTAACGAATTAATTATTAGTGTTCAAATTAATAACCTCTACGTAAGAGATCTGATTTTGTTAGGTAATATGAACAGTAGTGTAAAATTGCGACATTAATTACTAATGAAAATGGAATTTCTCATGTTTTTGTTTTGACTCATAGCATGGCAATTTGATGTTAGTGTGGTTGGCATGGTTTGAAGTCTAATCAATGTGTGGTTGGTTCGCTTTTTTTGCAAGCTAAGTTATTGGCATGAGACTCAGATAGAAAGATGTGTATGTGCTATTCGACGTGAGAGCTCAAGTGAGATGAAAACTGTCGATAATCTCTAATTATGAATAACAACGTTTTGCATATTCTTGGACGACTTCTACGCTTTAAATTCGTTTTAGCAAAGGAGAGCCAAAATGGCTGTATTGAAACAGGACATCCCAAATCGAGTAACGGTTTATCATGATAATGCAGAGCAAGAAATTGAGCTAAAGAATGCGATGCTACCTGAAAAGCCGCGTTACTTTAATGGTTCACCGACTTACCAAGCGGATAGTATTGAAGCATTTGAAAATAAGGTCAGTCAGATTGGATTATCGCTAGATAAGTAACACTCAATATGATGTCTTTTGGACTCAGTAGAAACCAAACGCCCTCATGTCGAGGGCGCATTTTTTAGGTTTATCAAGACGTTCTAGTTTTGTTGAGTGGTTCCCTGACAAACTTGCTTTTGTATTGCCGGAGGAGCCGGTTCGTAATGACTCAGTATCATATTGAAACTGCCTTCCCCACCAGTAATCGAACGCAAGCGGCGAGCGTAATCTTGAAGCTCATTGGCCGGAGATTTAGCCCTTAACATGGTGAAGTTATTATCAATCGGCTCTGTTCCTTCAATGAGTCCTCGATTGCCAGATAGGTCACCGGATACGTCACCAACATTGGAGGTTGGAATATGCAGTTCCATCTGAACAATAGGCTCAAGCACGATAGGAGCGGCATTATTGATGGCATCTAAAAACGCTTTTTTGCCTGCGATGACAAATGCAATCTCTTTGGAGTCAACGGAATGGTACTTACCATCATAAACGGTGACCTCTACATCTTTGATAGGATTTCCTGAGATCGCTCCCTCTTCTAGAGCTTGGACAATGCCTTTTTCAACCGCAGGGATCAGAGAGGTTGGAATCGACCCTCCAACGACTTTATTGATGAACTGAAAGCCTGCCCCACGCTCTAACGGACGAACTCGTAATTGAACCTCACCAAACTGACCAGCGCCGCCACTCTGTTTCTTGTGTCGGTAATGGCCTTCAGCGGGCTTGGTGATGGTTTCGAAGTATTCTACGCTTGGCTGACTGGTTTCGACTTCCAACTTATAGACGCTGGACATTTTCTCAAGCGCTACTTTGAGGTGGAATTCACCTTGTCCACTGATGATGGTTTCATTAGTACGTGCACGATGTTCGATACGCAATGATGGGTCTTCACTGGCGATTTTATTCAGCACGTCACCGAGTTTCTGTTCATCACCACGTTTCACCGGTTTAAGGCACAATGAGTACATCGAATCTGGGAAATTTAATGTCTTAAGCTTGACACCGTCTTCTTCATGGGAGTCATGTACAATGGCATCGAACTCAAGTTCATCCACTTTTGCGAGTACGCAAAAGTCCCCCGCGAGAGCCCTAGGAATTTCTGTACGGTCTTTGCCTTGCAATTGGTACAAATGGCCAACTTTAAACGCTTTGTTGTTTTCACCTATGTACAGTTGGCTGCCTGTATTAATCTCCCCTTGGTAAACGCGCAGATAGGCGAGTTTACCCATGTATGGGTCAACGGTGATCTTGTAGACGTGTGCCACGCTATGCTCGAGAGTGTCGCAGTTTACCTTGACCTTCTGACCATTTTTTTCTAATAGTGGCGGGTTACCTTCATTTGGCATTGGCATGATTTCGGCTAAGGTTCTTAACAAAAGCTCTACGCCTGCGCCTGTCTCAGCCGATACAAAACAAATCGGTACTACGTGTCCCGTTCTGAGTGCTTCTTCAAAGGGATCGTGTAGCTGTTCTGGCGTGAGTTCGGATCCTTGCTCAAGGTACAATTCCATCAATTCTTCATCGACTTCGATAACTTGGTCTATCAACGTCTCGTGCGTGTCTGCCACACTCGCAAGCAGCGTTTCACGTTCAACTTCTGGTTCAAAGTAGCAATCGACGACGGACTGGCCATCAGCGGAAGGTAAGTTAATTGGTAGGCAATTATCACCAAAATGGCCAAGGATACTATCCATCAGGGCTTCAAGTTGGTTGCCATGATTATCAAGCTTGTTGATGATGATCATTTGACACTTTTTCTGCTCTTTGGCGAAAGCAAATAAACGGTCAGAGGTTTGGTTGATAGGCGCTTGTGGATCGATGATCAATGCGGAGGTTTCAACGGCCGGGTAAATACTGATCGTTCGTCCAAGTAATTCACTCTGTCCTGGAGTATCGATAATATTGAGACGGTGTTTATTCCAACTTAGGCTGACGGGAGTGGCTTCGATACTGTGTTGATATTGGATAGACTGTGGGTCGAAGTCGGTGACTGTGTCGCCGTTTTCCACGCTCCCGAGGTGATTGGTGGCTTGACAGGTATAGAGTAGTTTTTCGATCAGTGTCGTTTTACCGGTACCGGTTTGACCGACAAAGGCGATGTTGCGGATTTTATTGATAGGCATAGAGCCTCCTTGCAAATAACGTACAGAACCGAGCGATTCAAAGATTAACCTGTGAGCAGGTCACGAACTGCATTGGAGTAGGCGGGTTTACCGCCTGTTCGTCTTCCACGTCATTTTGCGAATGACTCTGTGCATACCACCACCTTGCTGAAAATAGCATTGAGAGGTTTCTTGACTATTAGTATGTCGCAATAACCACAGAAATTGTGTGATTTATTTCATGCTGAAAGCGATCGTTTTTTAATCTAGGTCATGAAATTGTTGATGTCACGTCGATTTGTGCCTTTGAGCTATCGAAAGAGTCTTGAACGTGGAAGAAGGGAGATTGATTTTATCATCAATCGATTAGAAGGCGTGTAAGCCAAAGTGACTCTGCATGAACAGGCTGCGCACCCTGATCTTATTTTCGTTGCTAAGTATTGCAACTTTCGATGAAGCTTTCCTTTGAACGGATTAGCGAATTTTTATTGTACGAAAATATGTTAAGTTGATTTTTCTTTCACCCTTAAGGCAATTTGAGGGTATTTGTCTAATAAGCAAGGAGTGAGCGATGGACATCAGTGTGGGCGAGGTAGCTAAGCGATCAGGAGTGAAGGTATCGGCACTGCACTTTTATGAGCAAAGAGGGCTGATTTCAAGTTGGCGCAATCAAGGTAACCAGCGTCGTTATCATCGCAGTGTGTTACGGCGCGTGGCGGTGATCAAAGCGGCGCAACAAGTAGGCTTGTCGTTGGAAGAGATCAAGCAAGCGTTGGAAGAACTACCTAAGCACCAAGCTCCGAACAAGGCGCAATGGGAAACCATGGCAAGCCAATGGCACGCTCAACTGGAACAAAAAATTCAAAAGTTGAAGGCGTTACAAAATGATTTGGGCAGTTGCATTGGATGCGGTTGCTTGTCACTGGAGACTTGCGCGTTACGAAATCCGGAAGATGTACTGGGGAACGAGCAGTCTGGGTCGAGTCTCAATTTAACCTGAGGTCGTTACTCTTTATCAAAACTATCGACCACTATTGCCCCCATCGATGCGGGCATAGTGATGACTATCACACGTTTAAATGCAGTGAATGGATCAGTGATAAACGGCAATTTGTTGATGCAAAATAGCACTAGTGCGACGACGACCGCTGCGATGACATAAGCGATGACGACACGGAAAATGAATACTGAAATGCGAGTTCTGATGTTACTTTGAAATACACTTTGGTAGGCAAAAAATCCTAGAAATAGCACCGAAAGGCTAAACAGCATGAGTAGGTTAAACATCGGCAGGTTTTCGCCCAGTCGCCATGCTTCTTCTGAGAATGAGATTGGTACGGCGAGAGTAAAAGCACCAACAAGTACTTGGCTGGCGTCTTCTAGATTGAAATGGCTACTCATGCTGGATTTTCACTGCTCGGGTAGATTGTTATTTAATAGCTGGTCGAAGCGATCATTACCGTGAAGTAGTTCAAGATCTTGTTCATCAGGTAATAGATCTCGGATTGATGGGCTCGCTTCTATCGCACGTTCCAGATCTTCTATTGCCTGCTCTTCAATACCGAGACGGGAATACGCACAGGCTCGTTGGTAAAGCGCTGGCCCATTGGTGTTGTCCACTTCAAGAACTCGGTTACATAAGCTTAATGCCCAGCGGTATTCTTTAATTTCCATCGCAGCATCGGCTTTATAGGTTAGCGCTTCTAAATCGCCAGGGCGAATCAGTAAGATATCATCGTAAATATCAATGCGCTGCTCTGGAGTTTGAGAGCTTTGTGCTCGTAGCCATAAGTTGTGGATTTCATTAATTTTTTCAATCTCTTTATTATTTTCACTGATGATACGAGTCTTACGTTTTAAATCACGTTCAAGTGCCAAGAATTTTTTCTCGTATTCTTGGGCGATCTTTTCTAAGCGCTTATCGGCCATTTCAGTGGTATTGTTTTTGAATTCACGGAGCGATTGCCAACCGACAAACGCAATTAAAGAGGCGACACCGGCAATGATGTAAAAGAAATACGTCACGGTCACATTCGCATAGTTTAATGACTTGTCGGCGACGGTTAACTCGCGGTCAGTGATTTCGACAATCATTCTCCGCTCTAAATCTTGTTGCTCCTGACGCAACGATTTGAGTTCATCGAGTATGTAACGCTCCATAAGCGGTCGGTCTAATAATTCAGACTCGGAATATTTCTCTTCTGACGCGAAAGTTTGGAAAGATAGGAGGGCGGCGAAAAAAATGGCGATAGCTGTACGCATAAAACGTCCTTTTGCGTCGGATTTGAGGATGAATCCTTGAAACCATAGCAAATCGAGATGTGGTTTAGCAAAAATCTCTCAAAAATTATTGTGTTATAAAGTATTGTGACTTATCCATGCCTTGTTCTTAGTTATGTGAATATGCTCTATTTACCTCAAGATGCATGGTTCAGCGAGCATAGACTTCCTTACCCGGAGTTCAGGGTATAAAAGCATCGGTATCATGGATACCCAATGCCTTTACTGAGGTCGATAATCAGCGTTTGACAGCAGTAACGCTAAAGACATGCCAATGCTTGTTGCTTCCTACGGCAGTGGTGCCGTCTTCATCTCGTTCATGAAACGTGGCAACGTCATAGTTCTCAAACAAGGTTTCGATTTGTTGTCTACTCAGGGCCGTTAAATTGGGATGCTGCTGTGAATCGACCCAAGAGTCTTTGATGCCAAGAAAATCACCACAAAATACCCCTCCGGGTTGTAATGAGGCGTCTATTTTTTTCCAGACCTGTGTGAAGTGTTCTTGTGGGCAGAAGAATAGGCTCGCACTGGCGATAAATAGCGTGCAGGATGGGTAGTCAAATTCAGCAAACTCCACCTGCTTAAACGTGTATTTCCTTATGCCTTCGAAGCGTTTTAAGCAAGCTTCAACGGCATTCGGGTGGGGATCGAAGGCGAAGACATCGAAACCTTGGCTAAGTAAAAAATGGGAATCTCTGCCAATGCCACAGCCTGCGTCAATGGCGATTTTGTCCGATAGTGAATGATGCTTTAGAGCTTGCTCAACTTGCGGTCGGTGTGGTTGGGTCGCGATTTTTTTGTAGTATTCATTCCATTCGGCGGACATTGCGTTTCCTTTCTTGTTACGGCGAGTACGACGGATGTGTGAGTCGCTGTTTGTCGTTAGCCTAAACAATTTTGGATTTGAATGTCTGGTGTTTTAATCACAATGTGACCGAGTTAAAGCTGATCCTCAATGGGTAATATGCCAGAAAACCATGCGCCCATTTTTCGCCAAACACTCGCTTCAGGCTCGGAATGAAGTGTTTCACCCGTTGTGACATCTAGCCAAGCAATGTCACCATCCCTAAGTATTATCTGATAAGCGTTTGCTCTAAGTTGCTGTGGCAGTTGATGTAATGACTCTTGCACGTACTCAGGTTGTTCAATCACTACGGCCATTTCGGTGTTCAGTTCTGCTGAGCGGGGATCCCAGTTCATTGAACCGACAAACAAGGTATGCTCATCGATGAGCATGGCTTTGGCGTGCAAACTTGATCGGCTACTGCCTGTAAGACTCCATTTGTTTTTTATGCTTGCGCTGGCTTTGACTTCCCACAGCTGAATACCAGCTTCAACCAAATCTTTACGGTATTTTGCGTACCACCCATGCACCGCAAAAACATCATTCGAAGCGAGGCTGTTGGTTATAATCGTGATATTGACACCTCGTTTCGCGGCTTCAGCTAGCGCTTTAGTGCCGGATTCGGTCGGGACAAAGTAAGGGGAAATCAGCACAAAGGAGTGCTCAATGCTTGCCAAAAGCTCGCTGAGATTGTCCACCAATTGGCTCTCTTGGGTTGCGATTTTATCTGGTAGATCAAACCAGACTCGGCCACGTCCCCAGTACAGCTTTAGTGTGCCTTGTTGCAATTTTTGGTAGAGCGTTAATTCTTTAAAGTTATAGGTACCGGTTGAGAACTTTTCTTTTAATTGCAGTTTTTTTACTTGTGCTTGGATTATTTCATCGCTGACTTTTTCTGACCCAGGGACAATCCACTCCATTGGTATGGCATAGAGGCTGTTCCAGTATAAATCGAACTGATCAGCTGTTTGCTGAACGGTCTCTCCATAAAGCATTAAATCAAAGTCACCAAATTCAACGTTGGACTCAAAAGAAAAGTACTCATTACCAATGTTTCTGCCTCCAACGATGGCTGACACGCTGTCGGCAATCAGAGCCTTATTGTGCATCCGGCGGTTTAAGCGTTCGAAGTCATTGGCAAAGGCAAACAGACGAGCGTCACGATATTGGTGCGGGTTGAACAGCCTGATTTCTATATTTGGGTGCGCGTTAAGTTCGGCCATACCAGCATCATTGCGTTTTTGCATATCATCTAATAAAAGGCGAATACGTACGCCACGTTGGGCGGCTTCGTACAGGCGCCATGTGATCAGTTGGCTCGTTTCGTCATTGCGGTAGATGTAGTACTGCAAATCCAAACTTTTCCCGGCGGATTCAATTAATGCAATTCGAGCAAGTAAGGCATCATGACCTTGATTGAGTGGGTAAAATCCCGTATCTGTCTTTGGTTCTCTATTGTCGCTTCCGAAAAACTTAGCGAGAGATGAGTCTTCTTGATAGCCGTATTGAAAGCTGGTGGATTTTTCACTTGGATCTCTCGGTTGAATGGATGAGCAAGCGGAGATCAGTATCAGCATAGAACCAAATAGCGCTTTCGAGAGAGAACGTAGCAATGCACAATTCCTTGTTTAAATGCAGTCTTACCTTTTGATTATATACTTAAAGTCACTTGGTGAGATATCAAGATGTCATTTTGGTAATAAGCGGAGGTGTGACTGAATTGGAGTTTTGACGTGAGTGAGCAAGAGCCCAAAAGTGGTCTTTGGATCGAGTATTGGTTTATTTTCAGACGGACAATATCATTTTTTTTAGTTATGTATCACATAGGAGTGGTCAATATCACTAATAATTGGCGGTAATTACTAATAGTGAACTGCAATAAATTCAGTTGTCGTTCTAAGTCGCTGAATTTAAATAAATAAGCTATTGGCATGCCCCTTGCCTATAAAGTCGGAGTGTAATTGAGAGTTACTTGCGTAGTTGGTTAATTATTTGTTAATTTTACAGGTTATCTACTGTTCATCGTTTTGTGATTGAAGTTCACAAACTAAGTGTCAGTGCGGCTCTCTTATAAAATTGTCTATTTCAGATGCAGCTATCTCACCGATTGTTCACGGGGATGAGTGGTCAAGTTTTTGAGCGGAACGCTCTTTGACAAGGTTGAACGCTTAATCACAATGAGGGACAGGTAGGTGAATACAACAATAAAAAAGGATTTTTGATGTTAACAAAACCAGTATTACGTTGGCTTTTACCCCTCGTCGTCGTTGGTGGCTCTTATGCGGGTTACGCGGCGATCGCGGCGACGGCCCCAGAAAAAGAGTCGATGAAAACCCCAGTCACTGAGCCAATGGTGCAAACTTCTTCTCTTTTCCCAACTGACCATAAGGTTGTCATCACGAGTCACGGCGAGATGGTTCCTTTCGAAAAAACGCACCTTGCAGCGCAAGTCAGCGGTGAGGTGGTCAGTTGGCACCCCAACTTTGTCACGGGCGGAATCGTTAAACGCGGCGAAGTGTTGTTCACGATAGAAAGTGACAATTATGAGGCTGCGGTATTACAAGCTGAAGCCGGGTTAGCAAGTGCTCGTGCGAAGTTAATTGAAGAGCAAGCGAAAGCTGAAGTTGCTAAGCGACAAGCAAAAAAACTCAGCGACAAACAGGTGACGGACCTTTATTTACGTGAGCCCCAAGTGCTGAGTGCACAAGCTCAGGTCAAATCAGCACAAGCAGCACTTAAGCGTGCTAATCGTGACTTAGACAATTGTGAAGTGATCGCTCCATACGATGCGTTAGTCGTAGAGCGTGAAATTGGTGTTGGTCAATATGTGTCTTCAGGAACGCGCGTCGCAACGCTGAATAATATCGAAGTGGCGGAAATTCATGTGCCGATTGCGGGTTTCGATAGCGCCTTTCTGCCAGAAGCCATCGATGATCTTGATGCTACGGTTACTCAGCAAGGGATTTTATCCACGACACGTGAAGGTAAAGTTGTTCGTGATTTGGGCATGATCGACAGCGCAACGCGTATGATCAATATGGTGATTCAAGTTCAAGATCCTTACGGTTTGAATAACAGCCAAGCACCGATTAAATTTGGCTCTTACGTCGAGGTTAGGTTTACGGGTAAAGAGCTCAAACATATCTATCGCCTTCCTCAAGAGTTGGTGAAAAACCGCACGGTGTGGGTGGTTAACGGTGAAAATGAGCTTCAGCCTCGTGTGGTCAATGTACTTCGTGCTGAAGGGGAGTTTCTGCTCGTTGGTGAAGGTTTAGAGCAATCTGATAAGTTGGTTCTGACACTGCCAGAGTACCCACAGAAAGGTATGGTTGTCCAAGTCGCAAAAAAGAATAACGACTCCGAAACCGTCGTGCAGTAAGTAGGAGTCAATCATGGAAGAGACTAAACAAAAGGGCATCATTGCCTACTTTGCCAATAACTCTGTGGCAGCGAACTTGTTGATGATGTTCATTATCATTATGGGCATTGTGAGTTTCATATTCATCCAGCGCCAGATGTTTCCGAATATCGAAATTAACTACATCAACGTGCGTGCGGCTTATCCGGGGGCTTCTCCTCAAGAGATCGAAGAGAGCATTTTGGTTAAAGTCGAGGAGTCGATTAAAGATGTTACGGGTATCAAAAAGACCGTTGCGCGTGCTTCTCGAGGTAGTGCTCATGTGTCGATTGAAGTTGACGTGAATGCAGACATTAAAGACGTTCTTGATGACATAAAACAACGTATCGACACCATTTCTAACTTGCCAGCAGGCATGGAACCGATGAACGTCTACCAAGCGGAATGGCGTCAGGAAGTGATAGAAATGAGTTTGGTGGGAGATAGACCACTTGAAGAACTCAAGCCGATCGCTAAGCAAGTTGAAGATGAGCTATTGCAACTGAACAACGTCATGCTAGTGGAGTTAAGCGCACCGGAAGAAGAGATTGCTATTGAGGTCGATCCTTTGATCTTACGTAAGTATGACCTCACGCTAAATGACATCAGTAATGCGATTCGTCGCTATTCGGCTAACTTTTCTGCGGGTGAGGTAAAAACGAATTCAGGTATGATCGCGGTTCGTATTGAAAACCAGTACTACCGTGGCGATGAGTTCCGTAACATTCCCGTTAAGTTAGGCGCGAATGGTGCGAAGGTGTTGCTGCAAGATATTGCAACGATCAAGGACGGTTTTACTGAAGAGCAGCGTTACTTTGAGTATTCCGGGCAAAACGCGGTTTACATGGCAGTGAAAGCGACCCGAGATCAAAATATTATCCCAGTGGCGGAATCGGTTCATCACTATATTGAGGCGAAGAATAAAACACTCCCAGATGACATGCAGCTCAAAATTCTTGTTGATATGACCTATTACCTTAATGGTCGCCTCGACATGATGTTGAAGAACCTATTGCAAGGTGCGGCATTGGTAGCGATCATGCTGTCTATCTTCTTGCGTTTCCGTTTGGCGATGTGGGTCATGGTCGGTCTCCCTGTGTGTTTCCTTGGTGCGGTTATGCTGATGCCTACGCTCGGAATTACGGTGAACATCATTTCGTTGTTTGCTTTTATTATGGTGCTTGGCATTGTCGTTGATGATGCGATCGTTACTGGTGAAAGTGCTTACAGTGAAATTGAGGAAAAAGGTGGTGGTGTTGATAATGTGGTTCGCGGCGTTAAACGAGTGGCAACCCCGGCGACGTTTGGTGTTTTAACCACTATTGCGGTATTCGCACCATTTTTGCTTTCAAGCGGCATTGATGGCGCCTTCTTTTACGGCATCGCTGGCGTCGTGATTCTGTGTTTGATCTTCAGCTTAATTGAATCGAAATTGATTCTGCCTGCCCACCTAGCACATACCAACTTTCAACCCATTCAACCTGGCAGTTGGCGTGAGCGCTTCAACCAGCGTTTCTTTGGTTTCGTCAATGGTCCTTATCGTCGTTTTGTGACGCTTTGTACGCACTGGCGTTGGACGGTATTTGCGGTCTTTTGTGGTTTGTTGCTCGTCAGTGCCGCGTTGGTAAATTCTAACCATGTTCGTGTTATCCCAAATCCAAAAGTACCAACGGATTTCCCGGCGATAACGATCGAAATGAACGATACGGTATCAAGTGAACAGACCATCAGTGCGCTAAAAACCATTGAGGGAGTGATGCAAGATATTGAGGCTCAGACCATCAATGAACACGGCCAGGGGATGATTCGGGATGTGCTTTCTTACAATCGTAGTCGCACTGAAGGTCGAATTCTTGTCCCGTTAGTCGATGAGGAACTGCGTCCATTCAATACCTTTGAACTTGCAAGGCGCTGGCGAGAAGCAATGCCAGTGATCCCGGGGATGAAGAGCTTCAAAATCCGTGAGCAAAGTGGTGGTGGCGGTGATCGTGATGAATTTGGTTACTTGTTGTTTGGCTCAGATATTAGTGAGCTCAACGAAGCGGGTCGCTATTTGATTGATCGCTTACAGCAAGAAGAAGGTCTGTACGATGTCTCCTCTTCTATTGATTCTGGCAGCAAAGAAGTTCTACTTTCCCTTGCGCCCGTCGCGTACGATCTTGGTTTGGATCTCACAATAATTGCAGAGCAAGTAGGTGGGAGCTTCTATGGTGGCGAAGCGCAGCGAATTATTCGTGACGGCGAAGAGGTCAAAGTGATGGTTCGTTATCCACAACTGACTCGAGAAGCATATTCATCGTTGCGTTATGCGGTGATCACCACACCCGCAGGCAAGAAAGTAATGCTTGGTGATGTGGTTAACATCAGTGAACAACCCGGTGTGAGTACCATTCGTCGTGAAGGCGGTTATCAGACAGTTTATGTTTATGGCTCGATTGATGAAGCGTTGGTTGAACCGCAAGAAGTGGTTAAGATCATCGATAAGAATATCTTGCCAGACCTTCAGAAAGTGTACCCAAACGTAAAAACGGAATTAGGTGGTGATATTGAAGAGCAGGCCGCCCAGCGTAATGAACAGATCATATTCTTTATCGCCGGCATGATCATTGTGTACATCTTGTTAGCGGTACCATTGAAGAGTTACACCCAACCGTTGATTGTCATGTCCGTCATTCCATTTAGTTTAACGGGTGCGATTTGGGGGCACTTCTGGTTGGACATGGATATCAGTATGATGTCGACTTTTGGCCTGATAGCCGCCGCAGGCGTTGTTATTAATGATTCATTGGTCATGACTGATTACGTCAATCAAGTTCGAGAAAAGGGCATGAGCATCAAACAAGCAGTCGTAGAAGCGGGCTGTGCGCGTTTTCGTGCGATCACACTAACGTCTATTACCACTTTTGCTGGTGTATTGCCTATTATGTTCGAAACCAGTTTGCAAGCTCGCTTTGTTATCCCGATGGCGGTTGCACTAGGCTTCGCGGTGTTGTTTGCAACCGTACTTACTTTGATTTTGGTACCGTGTTTGTATTTGATGTTGGAAGACATAAAAAATATTTTCCGCGCGACCAAGCGCTTCTTTTCGCGAATTATCAAAAAGCTTGGGAAAGAAGAATCGGATGCTATTGGCAAAGAAAGCATACAAAACTAGCCGCTAGCTCCTTACAGAGTTACCCAGTTTTCCAAAGCAGCCTTTAGGCTGCTTTTTTATGGGTGGTAAGCGAGTCAGTAAAGACGGTCTATACTATAAGCGGTATGAATGGATAGTTATTCATGAATTTCGCTGGTTAATTTAACGCCTATAGTGTGAAATTCGCCATCAAGGATGTTGGTAAAAATCACTGATAAAGTTAAATTATTGATATTTAAGGGATAAAAAGTTGGCACTCTATGTGCAAAGTATAAAGTGCAACCCAATGAACTGCTAACCCTTAAGGAGCTTACTATGCAAAGCGTATTTCTTTCTACTCTAGGTCTTATTGCTGTAATGTCATCACCAATCGCTACTGCTAACACTCTAGACAGAGATGAGTGGAGTGCAGATTTGCGTCAAGAATTCAAAACGATGAAGCATGAGGCCGTTGCGGACATTCAACAAATGAACATGGATGCTATCGATGAGCGTGACGAGCGTATTGTTAAGCATATTAAAGAACAGCAAGCACAATTGGCAAAGATCAAGTGCCAAGAGGCAGAGGCGAGTAAGTCGTAACCTCTGAAGAATGCGTTTCTGATTTGGTTGCAAGGAAGAGTGACCAATGAGGACGTATCCGATACGAGTTCAACTTTAGATAGCAGTAAACGTTGACCTTGTTGCTCTGTTTGCCAGCCGAATTGGGGCTGGCTTTTTTGTGCGCCACTTGGGGTGTAGCCAGAAAAAGCCCGTGAAGCACAACCTTCACGGGCGAAAAAGGGCACCATATCCGGTGTCTATTCATTTTTGGTGGTGTTCGTTCTTATTTTTATAATGCAATCGCTAATGATTCTGTTGGCATAAATGCATTGGTTATATAACTTTTAACACCTGCATTTTTCATATTTCTGTATAGGCCAACACTGCCCTTGCCTAATGGTTAATTAATCGTGTTTAACCTTAACTCTAAACAACATAGAGCGACGGAAACGACGCTGTTTAGATAAGGGCGCTTGTGCTACGGCTAGATTTCTTCGTGCTTATGAACTAATCCAAAATCCGCCAGGATGGCGTAAGCGGCCGGGATCATAAATAATACAAGTAGTGTTGATGCAAAAATACCAAATACGATCGATATAACTAGGGGCTGGATCACTTGTGCTTGTAAGCTAGTTTCCGTCAGCAGAGGTAACAAGCCTGCCGCCGTTGTCATTGAGGTTAGAAATACGGCTCTAAAACGTTCACGGCTCGCTTTTACTACGGAGTCATGAACGCTATCGCCTTCATCTATGTGGTGCCGAATGTACTGCACCAACAGAATAGAATCATTAACCACAATACCTGCTAGGGAGACAAAGCCCATCATGCTTGGCATACTGAGCGAGTGTCCGAGTAGTATGTGCCCCCACACCACGCCAATGAAAGCCAATGGGATCGCAAGCATGACAACAAAAGGTTCGAGGTAGCTACGGAACTGATAACTTAGTATCGCGAAGACACCAAACAAACCGAGCAAAAAACCTTTACCCATCGAGGTCCCAGTTTCTGCAGTATCTTTTGCTTCACCCTCGAAATCAAAACGTAACCCAGGGTATTTTTGCATTAACTTCGGTGCTTCTTGTTGCTGGAATTGGCGAATGATGGCGGTAGAGTTGACTTTAGTATTGTCGGTATCCCCAAAAACGCTGATGGTACGAAGGCCATCAATGCGTTGAATACGAACATAATTACGCTGGAAATCTAGCGTGGCGATGGTCGCTAATGGAATCTGGCTCCCATCTGATAAGAAAATGGGGAAGTTTGCCAATTGCTGTAAATCGCCGGCTTGAATCTTATCAAGACGGACCTCGATTGATATATTTTCGACCCCAACTTGTATTTCATCTGCGGTTTGGCCAAAGAACGCTGCCCGAAGTTGGTTGGCAATCAATTGGCCATTGATCCCATATGTTTCTGCTCCCGGGCGTAATTTAACTAATACTTCTTCTTTACCCATACGCATGTCATCCAAAATGCCGTGCACACCTTCAAACTCATTCAGGTATTGTTGAATATCAATGGACGCGGCTTTCAGCGATTCTAGATCATCATGTTTCGCGCGGATCTCTATTGCTCTTCCTCCAGGCCCCATTGTGGGTTGCTTGAATACCAGAGAAATAGGATCGGCAAGTTCACCGATGTCTTCGCGCCATGCCGTAATGAAATCATCGATGAGAGTGTTACGGCTTTCTGCTCCTAACAAGTCGAGGCGTACTGTCGCAATGTGTGGGCCTGACTCATTGGCGTCGGCATTGGTGTTAAACTGACGGGTAATGTGTAAAACCAGTGGAGTGCCATTTTCGACGTTCTGCGTCCACTCTTTGTCCAGTTTTTGCGCGGATGCGACTATCTTATCTACCACAGCCTCGGTTTGAGATAGTGAGGAGCCCGGGGGAAGAATAATACGCGCCTCTGCGATATCACCATCAAGCTCAGGAAACGGTTGGAACTTGAGCATGCCACCAATTAACGTTGAGGCTGAAATCAATAATAAAGTGATGACACCGCCCATAAAGCCATAGCGATATACAATTACTTTGTCGACAGCATTTACTAAGGTTGTATTACGGAAGTTCTCAAAACGTTCCAGCAGTTTTTGCTTAAATTTAGCGGTCGATTTGTCTTGCTTTTGTTTGTGTAGTGAGTGTGAAAGGTGATTTGGCAGAATCAAAAACGCTTCAATCAAGCTAAGCGTTAATACCAATATCAACACTTGCGGCACAGCCTTGAGTACGGCGCCCATCTCGCCGTCTAAGAACAGTAAACTGCCAAAGATACATACCGTGGTTAAAAAAGAGGACATTACACCGGGGAGTACCTTTTTCACCCCGTTAATGACCGCATTGTCTATGTCATCCCCACGGTCAAGGTGGGAGGCAATGGATTCCGCTATCACAATGGCGTCATCCATCATAATACCGATCGCCATAAGAAGACCGACCAAGGACATAATATTAATGGATAGTCCTAGCTGCGCCATTAAGAATAAGCCTCCCAAAAAGGCAACGGGTAATCCTGCGGCAACCCAGAAGGAATAGCGAAAGCTGAAGAATAGCCACATAGTGGCAAACACTAATACAATACCCTGCCAACCATTCTTCACCATCATGGTTAGGCGATCCCAAAGAACGGAAGAGAGATCGTTGGTGAGTTGTAGCGTAACACCATCAGGGGCAATGGCTTGTTGTTCCTCGACAAATTGAACCACGCGCGCTTTGATTCTAAGCGCGTCATCTTCTTTGTTTTTACTCACTTTAAGTAGTGCGGAAGGATGACCATCAAAGAGGATCTTTTGTTCATCTAACTCAAAACGGTCAGTAATGGTTGCGATATCTCGTAGGCGAATGATGGAACCATTTGGCCCAGAGCCGACGACAATCGTTTCCAGTGCTTCGGGGGTAATACGCCGTTCATCAAAACGGATCAGAAAGTTCTTGTCCGGCGTTTCAACATTACCACTAGGGAGTTTGACGTTTTGACGCCCAATTTGCGTCGCAATATCACCCACACTTAGCCCTAGTTGACGAATGGCTTGTGTATCCAGTTCTATGCGATATTGGTGATCGGAAAAGCCTGCAACGTCAACAAGGGAAACGTCATAATCACGCTTTAACGTCCGTTTAAGCTGCTCGGCGTAGTCTTTCAGCTCCGGCCAAGTGGTATTTGCGGTAATCGCGACATCAACGACAGGCTCATTCCAATCCAACTCCTGCACCATGGGGGATTCAATCTCCTGAGGAAAGTCATTAATTGAATTGATTTGAGTTTGCACATCGACCAGCATGCGTCCGATATCGGCTTTCTCATTTAACTTTAAGATCAAACGAGCGGAGCCTTCAATGGCCTCACATTGCGTTTCTTCAATATTGGCCAACCCGTCGACGGCATCTTCCATGCGCACACAGATACTTTCTTCTACTTCTTGCGGGGATGCGCCAGGGTAGACCACGCCAGCCATGATATAAGGTGGATCAAATTCCGGAAAGGTTTCTCGCTTGATGGTAGAGAGAGAAGAGATACCCAAAACCAGCAGCGTCAACATCAACAAGTTTGCGGCAGTAGGGTGTTTGACGAAGAATCGAATCATAAATCAGACTCCTCGATAACCGTTTCAGGCTGCTGTGGCGCTTCTTTCAATAACATGCCGTTGATCGCAGGCAATAAGTCATTAATGATCAACTTTTGCCCTTGCTCTAGTTCACCATCAATCACGACTTGGTTGTCACGACGATAAAGTACTTCAACGGTAACGACTTGCAGTCGGTTATCTTCGCCCATGAGATAAATCTTATCACCATGAAGCGCACGCTCTGGGATCACCCAACTTGGGTTTTCCTGACCTTCAATACGCGCTTGAACAAACATGCCATTGACGAGAGGCGGTGCAGAAGTCGGGGTCAGCGATCGATAATCTTGCTGGATTTCTAAGATGACGCCTGCAGTGGCTTGACTGGGATCGACGGTTTCACTGATTCGTGCCACTTTGGCTGGCCAGTGAGCGGAGAGATTACCGCTGTTGAGTTCAATAAACGCATGGATAGATTCGGTATCCGGTTGTGGTATGCCTGATTCATCACGGGTAAACTCGCCAATGCTAGCGGCCAGAGTTTGCATATCATGGATCGAAAGCTGTGCTTCCACTTCCATGATATCGATGCCATGAGCTATCACCATAATCTGTTGTAAATTAACAACTTGATTTTGCTCGATATCGACTTCTGCGATACGCAAATCGTATGGCAACTGAATGAGGGTTTTATCCAACGAGCGCTTTGCTTCATCGACTTTGGATGCGTTTACTTTTACGAGGGCTTGGGCGACTTTTTTCTCATCTGGCATTAGGCCAATTTGATTCTCAATATCCAAAACCAACTTGCGTTGTGATAGTGCGTTTTGCTGTTGTTGATCGACATCCGATTGAGATGTTAGCCCTTTCTTACGTAAATTCTGCTTACGCTCGAGTTCCTTATTTGCGATTTTGAGTCGATTAGCTTCAATCTTTAATGTTGCTTTAAGGTTGGCTTCTTCCTGATTCAACTTTGCGAGGGAGGTTTGCGCCGATTTGAGATCGGCTTGCGCTTGAACTAGCTTGAGTTCGTAATCAAGAGGGTCGATACGAAGGATTTCAGTACCAGATTGCAGTACTTGACCTTTTTCTAAGCGTGGGTGACGGTAAACCACTTTTCCCGTGACTTCCGCGATGGCTTTCCATTCGACTTTTGGTGCTACTTTGCCAAATCCGATCGCAACGGGGGCAATGGCTTGGAGTTCCAACGGAATGGTTTCCACCAACCTTGCTCTGTCTCTAGTAGGTTTTACTGGCAGATCTGGCTTGAGGTTAATAGCGAGAAACAGAATGATGATCCCGACCCCAAGAGCAGGAAAGAACAGCAGCTTTTTATTCATTTTCATAGCGGTCGCCCGAGTCTAGAAATCCGTGTTTCATCAGTTGTATGTTGTGCTCAAACAATCGGTTGAGAAAGTCCTCGTTAAGTTCAATACCGTGGATAGCAAGCAGTGCGGGTGGTGCCATAAATGGGAACACCATTAAGCTAATGTAAGAGACACGACAGAGTTTTGGATCGGCGTCTTTACGCAGTACGCCACTATCAACCAATTTGTCGAACAGGATCCCTTGCATCGGCTGGCTAATGTCAGCAAACACTTTCTCTAATAGCTTACGTTGAGTGTCTGAAGGAGGCATATGCATGACTTGAGAAATCAAGCGTGGGAACTGTGGCACCTTGATCATTTCGCGATAGTAGGTGCGCATCAAGTCGAGGAAGTTTTTTTCGCTGCTATCGGATACCAAAGCCTGCATTTGCTTTTGCATCGGCGATAGCGTCTCACGCAACATGGTTTCGAACAGCCCTTCTTTGTTGCCAAAGTAATATCGAATCATAGCGACATTGACTCCGGCTTTTTTCGCGACAAGTCGCGTGGAGACCTTATCATAAGCCATGATAGTGAACAGTTCCCTGGCGTGATAAATGAGCTTCTCACGTGCATCGATTTGGTTGGTGGGTCTACCTGCCCGCCGATACGCTTGTGTCACTGCTGATCCTCAAGATATTAAACGTATGATTAATTATAAGACGCTGATTTTCTATACGACATGCGAAAAATTAATCATTATTTAATCAAGTGATTAATTTTGTGACACCAATGAAAAGCGTAGTGAAGTCACGCACTTTATTTTGAATTTATGCGTTGTAACCCACTTTGGTTGGAGTAACCAAAGATTCCCGATCGCACGCTTTCGTCGTGACCACGAATGGTACCAATAGTGTCAGAGATCGTTCAAATAGGCATTTTGGGGATGTTTGAGGGGATATAACAAGAGCCCAATCAAGGGCTCTTGTTCGTTTGAGTGGGTTAAATCAAACCTTGCTCTTTCGCCATGTGATTTGCGATGCTCGGCGCTTTCCAGATGCTAGGCAGCAAAATGAAAGACACCGGAACTGCGGTAATCACGATGAAAGATTGCAACGCAGATATACCGCCAGAACCCATTGAAATCAGAGCAATAGCGACAACCCCCATCATGATTCCCCAGAAGGAGCGAATCACCGCATCTGGCTCTGTTGAACCCGTCATCACCACACTGATAGTGTAGGTCATTGAGTCACCGGTGGTGACGATGAACGTGGTGGTTAGGACCAAGAACAAGATAGAGATGATCATTGGGAATGGTAGCTCAGAGGTAATGGCGAGCAGAACCGCAGGTAGGTTAAAGCCTTCGAATGCTGAAGAGATTAATCCTGGATTCTCCAATTCAAATGCTAAACCGCTACCACCCACAATGCTAAACCAGAAACAAGTGATGAGTGGTGCTGCGATACTAATTGACAGGATCATTTGTCGGATTGTGCGACCACGTGAGATGCGTGCGATAAAAATCGCCATCATTGGACCATAGCCGATAAACCAGCCCCAGAAAAACACAGTCCACCAACTTAACCAACCAGTGTCACCACGATAGAGCGCCATCGGGAAGAAGTTGTCTACCATGCGACCCACACCTTGAACATAACCATCTACGATGAAGCTGGTTGGGCCGAAAAATAGAATGTAGCCAATTAAAGCAACTGAAAGAACGATGTTGTAACGGCTTATTATTTGGATACCTTTACTAACACCACTTAATGCAGAGAGGGTATACATAAGAATCGCCACGGTAATAACGAAACTTTGAGTTGTGAAGCTGTCGGGTAAGCCAAACAGAGAGTTAAGTGCGTAACTGATTTGAAGCCCTAAGAAACCAATTGGACCTATTGTTCCCGCAGCGACAGCGATGATGCTACAGGCGTCGGCGACATCACCAATCCAGCCTTTGATCGCTCTGTCACCAAAAATTGGGTAAAGCAAGGTGCGAGGTTTGAGCGGCAAGCCTTTATCATAATGCAGGTGCATCAATACCACCGAAGAAAGGCAACCTAGGATTGCCCATGCTAAAAAGCCCCAATGCATGAAAGACTGAGAAAGCGCATTAATTGCGGCCGTTTTAGGAGAAGCTTCACCAAACAGTGGTGGAGCAGAAACAAAGTGGGCAATAGGCTCAGCGGCCGCCCAGAAAACACCACCGCCAGCAAGTAGCGTGCAGAGCACGATCGATAACCACTTAAAAGTGTCGATTTCTGGTCTCGCTAAACCACCCAAACGCACGTAACCAGTACGACCGAGAGCGATAGCCAAACCAATAAGAAAGTTGAGAAGAAGGAGAACTTGCCAAAAGGCACCGAAATATTGAGTGGCGTAACTAAAGCCAGCGTTGACCATTTCAGTCAGAGATTGCGCGTTTATAAGTGCGAGTAAGACAAACAAACAGAGGAAGCTTCCACTTAACCAAAATACAGGGTTAGTGAGTTCAAGACGTTTTACGAGGGATGGGGGATGAATGGCAGAATAGTCTGCTTCCTGAATAGGAGCATGAGAGGCGGTATTCGTCATATTTGACATAATTACTTCGCTTTTTAGGGCTCGGAAGCCGTGCATTTCCCTTACACTATTTACATTAAAAAGTGTGAGGATGTTCAAAAAGCCGCTGATGGTAACATGAAACTGATACATATATAACCGCCGTTTCACGATTCACCTCTGATTGTCAGGCAAGTGATTGATTTAACAAAGAGACTTTTCCTCCGTTTCCCTACGGGGTTTGAGCCGATGCTGTATTTGAGCCAAGTGCAACAAGTGATGGCAATAAAAACCGCGTTCGACCATTGGCGTACGATTTATCCTGTATGCCGTGGCATGTTGTATTGGCAGCTCAACGATAACTGGTCAGTGAGTTCGTGGTCGAGCTTGGAATACAGTGGCCGTTGAAAGCCGCTTCATTACCATGCTAAACGCTTTTTTGCTCCGCAGTATTTGGTGTGTTCAGAACACACAGGCGTACTGAGCTTACATCTTCTGAATGACGCCAAGGTGGCAGTGAGTGTAGATGCGAAGCTGCAATGGGTTAGCTGGCAAGGTGAAGTGAAACAGTCTTGGCAGTTAGAACAAACGGTCTTTCCGGATAGTAATACTATTGTTTGGCAACTGGATGAAGATGTTGATGCGCATGAACTGAAAACTTTACCACTGGAGAAGGCTCATATTGAAGTGAGTAGCGAGGGAAGCCAAATTACATTGATGGCAGATAAGCCTGCTTTCTTTGTCCATTTAGGATGTGATGCCGATGGTCTATTCAATGATTCTAGTTTCACTTTGTTGACGAACAAGCCTGTGACAATGGAGTTTTTGGTTTGTGAGGTTACTGAGATGGCAGCCTCTCTTCGAGTTGCAGTAACGGCGACAATCAAAAAAGGGAGCAGTCATGGCTCCCTTTGTTATCTCATTTTTTCCAAGTTTCGCAAATTTAGTGCTTCAACTTGTTGTGTATTCGGTAACCTAGCACGTAGCCAAGGTAGAACAGTGCAACAAGCGTAATGATGGCTGCAACATAAGCAAGAATATGATTCAGCCCGAGCCCAAATGCAAGAGTGAAGGCAATGCCGTTTATCGCCTCCATTGGAATGTTATACCAAGCAGAATGTACCGTTGAACCGAATAAAATCAAAGTGCTCAATAAAACGATTGTGCCGCCAAGCAAACCTGCCCATCTGCTGCTGTTCATGTTTATCTCTACCGTTACCAACTACGTAACAAAATATTTCAGGGGGAGTATTATACTACTTACATTGGGGTAAAGTGTTAGCACTATTTTAATAATTTATATTCAAGTATTTTTACTATGCTTAGGTATTTTCATTTTAACTTATCAAACTAATAAAGTATGGGATGATAAGTGCGTTAGCTAAATCTATGAAGAAGGCGCATACCAAAGGAACAATAATGAAGGCTTGATGCGAGTTACCGTATTTTTTTGCCACAGCAGACATGTTCGCCATCGCCGTTGGTGTCGAACCTAATGAAATCCCGCCAAAGCCAGAGCACACAACAGCAGCATCGTAGTTCTTTCCCATGAGTGGGAAAACAACGAAAATCGCAGTGCATATCGCGACCAAAAATTGCGCGCCGAGAATGATGAAAATTGGCCCTGCCAAATCGACCAATGCCCACAACTGCATGCTCATTAATGACATTGCTAGAAAAGCGCCGAGCGCCATGTCGGCGATCAGGGCAACGGCCGGTTTTCTAGCGGGCCAGCGTGTACCCGTTATGCGCGGATAAGAAGTAGGAACGATATTGGACATTAGAATACCCGCAAACAGACAGGTCACAAAGAGTGGCAGCTCTAGACCTAGGCTACTTACCCCTTCATTTAATATGGCACCTAGAATAATACAAACGTGAATGGCTAACATTGCATCTAGGAAGTCATAGGCGTTAATGGCAACTTGTGATTCATCTTGTCCAGTCCCCACATCCATTTCTTCCACTTGCTCAGGTTTGAGGTTGTGCTTATTAATTAGATGCTTGGCGATAGGTCCACCCATAAAACTGGCAAGAATCAACCCAAAGGTCGCACTTGCGATACCGATTTCCATCGCAGTGTTAAGATCGAAGATCTCTGCAATTCTTGGTGACCACGCGATCGCCGTTCCGTGCCCGCCAATTAAAGAAACTGTGCCGCTTAATAGTCCAACAGCTTCAGGCTGATCTAACATAGTCGCAATACCGATACCGGTAAGGTTTTGCACCAGCATGTAGCCGATGGTCACAGCCAGCAGGATGAGTAGAGGCTTCCCACCTTTGAATAAGTCTTGCAGGCTTGCATTGATACCAATAGTGGTAAAGAAGTACACCAGTAAAAGATCACGAGTTGCGAGGTTAAACTGTACATCGATTTGGGCAACATAGTGGAGAATAGTAAAAAGGACGGACACCAGTATTCCGCCAGAAACGGGCTCAGGAATACTGAACTCTCTCAAGAAGTTACTGGCCTGAGTCAGACGTTTACCGAGGAATAATACGATGATCCCCAAAGTAACCGCCAAGAAAGACTCGACTTGTAACACGCCATCAATGAAATCCATACTTACTCCTGTTATGGGTGATGTGCAGAGTTTGTGCACTTATTTATTAACCATAGTAACTTGTTTGTACAGCATCCAATTGCGTTTTGATGAATTTGAACTAAGTCGGGTTGTGGGTAAAAATTTGACGGGTAGTGGGTAGTGGGTAGCGGCTAGATTTGAGGTTTGCTATGAATATTCGGCCCGGTTCCCAAAAAGGTTAGCGCGCTGTGTTTGCGGTTTGCCTTTACTCTCTTTGTCTTGTGCTTCAATCACTGCAATCTCATCGCAGCTTAAGAAGGAGTAATAACGCAAGAAGTGGTGAACATCGGCATTTCCGCAGACAACCAGAATTGGTAGAAGGCGTAAGGTGAGGTTTTACTTGGATCCAACCAGACTGCACCATCTTCAGTTTTGCCAAACTTAGTGCCATCAGATTTGGTAATGAGTGGTCAGGTTAGTCCGAAGAACGGCTCGCAGTAGGCTTGGTAATCGAGATCGTTACGCGTGACGTTTTTGCCCATCACATCTTTGAGCGTAAAGAGGCCTTGTTCTTTTTTGGTGTTAAGCTTCTGATAAAACGGGTCGTTTTGAAAAGAGGTGGTGAGATAACGTTGGAACAGTAGCTCGCGCTCATTCTCAATCGAATCATACAGATAGATAGGGTGTTTACCTACACGATAACCAAGGATCACTGCGCAATCAAAACTCAATATGGAACCAATGACACGCATCAGTTTCGGCGTGAAGCTTGGTGAGTTAAGGGCAAAAATTGTCTCTGCAAGCTGAGTGTTGAACGCGTCGTTAGGCATGGTGATTCGAGAGTTCGATAAAGGTTGGGGTAAGCATAACGCGATTGGCTATTGTCCCAAAGTAATCCGCAATTTCGTTGCTAATGCAACATGGTGAGTATGGTGGCGTACTGTATGAGATTCCTAGTCTCACTTAGGTTCGTGGAATGACGGTAAAAGGGAGCGTATCGCTCCCCATAAATAAACCATTGTGTCCGAAAGGTTACTGTGAATCGGTCAGCTCTTTATTGACCCAGTATTTTGAGCCAGAAAAGTTTGCATCAACCAACAATCCTGTGGTGTTGAGTTGATAGACTGCAACGCCGCTGTTGAATTGCGCTGTCATTTCTTCGCCGTCCGCGCCAGCAACTAAAGAGGCTTCGCTCGATGCTTCCCAGCCTTCTTCAACAAAGGTGTTGAAGTCTTTTTCTTTCTCAAACAGCACCACTTGTTGGTAGAACTTACCACCAACGCCAAACGCAACACCAGCACCAAACATGTTCATGTAAGTGCGTTTGTCGGTCAATTTGTTAACCGCAACTCCGGAGCCTGAATTCGTGTGAAACATCAGCGACAGTTTGCGAGAATCAAACACCGCATAGCCGTAAGCTTTGTCGTAAAGCATTTTGGCTTCAGGTTTCTCGTTAAACAGTTTGAGTAGAGTGCTATCCGCCATGAGGTCAATCGCTTGGCGAGCCTCTTCTGGTGTGTCGCCCTCCATCAGTTCATCGATTTTTTTGTCTGCGGCATCTATCCATTCTTTACTGGTTTCGATGCTGGCATCGGTCCATTCACCTGCGGTATTAATCGCTTCTTCAGACCAATTGGTGAAATCTTGCCAAGCCTGTTTGGAGAACTCTTTGGTGCTATCCCAAGTCTCTTTTGCAGTATCAGATACGGCATCTCCTAGGTCTGAGAGGCTGTTCGAGATGTCATCCCAGTCAGCATAAGCCGGAGAAGTGAGCAAAGTTAAGGCAGTGATAAGAGCAAGAGACTTTTTCATATATCCGTTCTTTTATGAAATAGGATTGTTTTTATTTTAGGTGAAAAAGCGAAAGGGGAGTACGAAAGGAAGGCATAGCTTGGGATTCAGTCACGAACTCACATTACTTTGACATGGAGAACAAAGAAAAAGCCCTCAAACCGGAGCTTGAGGGCTATCTCATTGACTAGGGAAGAGTGGCTTATTTACGCACGTTGCCTAGCTTTAACCACGTATCGATAACCGTATCTGGGTTTAGGGAAACAGAGCTGATACCTTGTTCCATCAACCATTCGGCTAGGTCATCGTGGTCTGATGGGCCTTGACCACAGATACCCACGTATTTACCTGCTTTGGTTGCCGCATCAATGGCCATTTGTAGCATGGCTTTTACCGCAGGGTTACGTTCGTCGAATAGGTGGGCAACATCACCTGAGTCTCGGTCAAGACCAAGGGTTAGCTGAGTCATGTCGTTTGAGCCGATAGAGAAGCCGTCGAAGTACTTCAAGAACTCATCTGCCAGAACCGCATTGGATGGCAGTTCGCACATCATGATCACTTTTAGGCCGTCATCGCCACGTCGTAGGTCGAACTTCGCCAACAAGTCGATAACCGATGCTGCTTCGCTTGGCGTACGTACGAATGGAATCATGATTTCAACGTTTTTCAGACCCATCTCATTACGAACGCGTTTGATTGCCTGGGTTTCTAACTCGAAACAGTCTTCAAACACTGGAGAAATGTAGCGAGACGCACCACGGAAGCCCAGCATTGGGTTCTCCTCATGGGGTTCGTAACCTTTACCGCCAACCAAGTTGCTGTACTCGTTCGATTTGAAATCAGACATGCGAACGATGACGCGTTTTGGCCAGAATGCAGACGCAATCGTCGCGATGCCTTCTGTTAGCTTGCTGACGTAGAAATCGATTGGGCCTTTGTAACCACGGATACGCTCTGTGATTTCTGCTTTTAACTCATCGCGTTGCGCATCAAAGTTCAGCAGTGCTTTAGGGTGAATACCAATCATCTTGTTGATGATGAATTCAAGACGAGCAAG
This sequence comes from Vibrio sp. PNB23_22_6, assembly GCF_052877535.1. Taxonomy (NCBI): domain Bacteria; kingdom Pseudomonadati; phylum Pseudomonadota; class Gammaproteobacteria; order Vibrionales; family Vibrionaceae; genus Vibrio; species Vibrio sp. PNB23_22_6. The sequence continues at coordinate 294,911 of NZ_JBNFXP010000002.1, forward strand.
ACCCACACCTTCGTTTGGAATCTGAGCGAAGTCGAATGCTCGGTCTGGATTACCCACGTTCATCATGACTTTGGTTGGTAGCATTGGCAGTTCATCAACGGCAGAGCGTTTCACTTCGAACTCCAACTCACCTTGGTAAACGCAGCCTGTTTCGCCTTCAGCACACGACACCGTAACCGTCTCACCGCCCGTCAGCTTGCTAGTGGCATTGCTACAACCGACGATTGCTGGAATACCAAGTTCACGAGCGATAATGGCAGCGTGGCAAGTCCGCCCCCCACGGTTCGTGACGATTGCCGAAGCCTTCTTCATCACGGGTTCCCAATCAGGGTCAGTCATGTCAGTTACCAGCACATCGCCTTCTTGCACTAATGACATTTGGTCTAGAGAGTCAACCAAGCGAACAGGACCTCTCCCGATACGCTGACCAATTGCACGACCTTCGACCAGTACGTCCGCTTTGTTGCTTAGCTCGTAACGTTCAATCACGTTTTGCTCGCTTTGAGAACATACTGTCTCTGGACGTGCTTGCACGATGTAAAGCTTGCCGTCGATGCCGTCTTTTGCCCACTCGATGTCCATTGGACGCTGGTAGTGCTTCTCGATGATCATCGCTTGTTTGGCGAGCTCTTTGATCTCTTCGTCATTGAGTGAGAATGCATTGCGCTCATCTGCTGATGTATCAATGATGTCTACTTGCTTGCCGATCTCTTGGCTGTTTGAGTAGATCATCTTGATCTGTTTAGATCCGAAGGTCTTCTTAACGATTGGGTGTTGACCCGCTTCTAGCATTGGCTTGTGAACGTAAAACTCATCAGGGTTAACCGCGCCCTGAACCACCATTTCACCCAAGCCCCAAGAAGAGGTGATGAATACGACTTGGTCGAAACCAGATTCCGTATCTAGGGTGAACATAACACCAGAAGAGGCTTTGTCCGAGCGCACCATGCGCTGAATACCCGCCGATAGCGAGATGCCACGGTGGTTAAAGCCTTGGTGTACACGGTATGAAATTGCACGGTCATTGAACAGAGAAGCGTAAACGTGCTTAGTTGCTTCTAATACTGCATCAATGCCTTTTACGTTTAGAAACGTCTCTTGCTGACCAGCAAATGAGGCGTCCGGTAGATCCTCTGCGGTTGCTGACGAGCGCACTGCAACAGAAATCTCAGGGTGGCCTTCAGTCAGTTCTCGGTAATTGTCACGGATATCTTGCTCTAGATTGGCAGGGAATGGGGCATCTAATACCCATTGTCGGATATTGGCACCTGTCTTACGCAGCGCTTCTACATCTCCAACATCCAGTTCATCAAGCAGTTGATGAATGCGCTTATCTAACCCTTCGTGATCGAGGAATTGATTAAACGCATAGGAGGTAGTGGCAAAACCGTTGGGAACAGAAACACCAACATTGGCTAGGTTAGAAACCATCTCACCAAGTGAAGCGTTTTTACCGCCGACTTTGTCGACATCATCCATGGATAGACCATTGAACCAGAGGGTGTTCTTTTGCATGTTTTTTCTCCAGAAACATTGCAGCTTTTGTAGGGGGACTTAAAGGCAAACGTTTACGCCCTGGTTGAAAAAATGTGAAATAAATTTCAAACCTGTGGTGAACGTAATTGAAAGCTGAACTTATTTGTTAATATTATGTTGATTATCCTAGTCAAGTGGTTTTGAAAATCTAAATACAAATGCAAATTAATAACCAAAGTCGTGATGTATTCTATGTTTCTGACGGAACAGCCATAACATGTGAAACGCTTGGGCATGTTGTTTTGGGCCAGTTTCCTTTCATCCCTAACGAAAAAGCCTTCCCATTTGTAGAAAGCGCAGACAAAGTGGCCGATGTAGTCAAAGAAATAGAAACTTCCTACCAGCGCAATGGTGTTAAACCATTAGTGTTTTTCTCAATAGTGCTGCCTGATGTTCGTGAAATACTTCGAACAGCCCCTGCCTATTGCTATGACGTACTGGAGAGTATCGTACAAAAAGTTCAGGACGATACTCAAATGGAGCCTCAACCTAAATTACAGCGCTCCCGTAGCGTAGGAAAAGATTCTGACACCTACTTTGATCGTATTGCTGCTATCGAATATACACTGGCACATGATGATGGGATTACTCTAAAAGGATTAGAAGACGCAGATATTATTCTGCTTGGCGTGTCGCGTAGTGGCAAGACGCCAACCAGTTTGTATATGGCGATGCAGTTTGGCTTGCGAGTGGTCAACTACCCGTTTATTGCGGAAGACATCAAGTTGATGCGGTTGTTACCAGAGTTTGAAATTCATCGTCACAAATTGTTTGGTTTGACGATTAATCCTGAGCGTTTAACTGAGATTCGAGAGAATCGCATGTCGGGCAGTGAGTACGCCAGCACTGAGCAATGTAAGCTTGAACTTGATACGGTTGAAGCCCTGTTTAGGCGAGAGGCGATCCCTTACATCAACACTTCGTCTTTGTCGGTAGAAGAAATTACCACGCGGATCATGGAAAGGACGGGAATGAAGCGTCGTTTGTTCTAGTCTGTCAGTTCCGATGTCACGAGTTACAAGATAAATCGTGACATCGAGACGGGCAACTAGGTTCGCAAGTTTTGTGGGTGAACCTCGCTTAAAGTGTCGCCTTGAACTGTTCTAGCAGATCTTTTTGTGTGACAGTAAGGTTGGTTGGGGTATCAACATGCAGCGTTACGATTAAGTCGCCAGTGACACCTTTACGGTTTTTCACGCCTTTGCCCGTCATTTTAAATTTACGACCACTTTGAGACCCGGCAGGGACTTTGAGTTTGTAGCGGCTATCTAAGACTTGGATTTCGACTTCGCCACCTAGTGCAGCATTGACCATGTCAATATGAGCGGTACACAACAGGTTATCTTTTTCTCGTTTTAGAAAAGCATGATCACGAGTATTGATAACTAGTAGCAGATCACCGTTTGGTCCTCCATTGATGCCAGGAGCCCCTTTGTTAGAGAAACGGATTTTTTCACCATCTCGAATGCCTGGTGGGATCTTAACATTGATTTTTTTCTGTTCGCCATTAACTGGCAACTCAACGATTTTCTCCGTACCTTGAATGGCATCGACAAAATCAACCGTTAAGGTGAATTCGTGATCCTGCCCTTTGCTTGGTTGAGATCGTCCACCTCTAGTTTGAGAGAAAATATCATCAAAGCCGCCAAAGCCACCGGAGCTTCGGCCAAACCCACCAAAGCCTTGACGGCCGAACGCACCACCAAAGATATCTTCAAATCCACCAGACTGATAATGCCCGCGACCATCGTGGTGACCATTGTCACTCGAGCCTTGAAAAGCGGCGTGGCCAAATCGATCATATTGCTGACGTTTCTCGTCGTCAGTTAAGATTTCGTAGGCTTCTTTTATCTCTTTGAACTTTTCTTCTGCTGATTTATCTCCCGGGTTTTTATCGGGATGGTATTTCATTGCGAGTTTTTTATAGGCTTTCTTGATGTCTTTGGTTGACGTATCTTTAGGAATACCCAAAACCTCGTAATAATCTCGTTTGGACATATTCACCGCTTATTCTAATTTTGTTTTGATCGAAAAGAGGGCGTAAGAGTTACCTCAAACGCCCGCATATACAAGTCTTATCGACACTAGGCGACCTAGACAGCCTAGTTAACAAGGTTTATTTCTTGTCGT